>NZ_VOBM01000008.1:0-189302 GCF_008370005.1 Pseudomonas sp. ANT_J28 | reverse complement strand
CTTGATCATCTTTACAACTTCCAGCTTGAAGCTGTCGTCGAATACTTTGCGTTTGTCGGTCATGGAGAACTCCTCAATAGGTGTATTTTCCACCTATCGGGGTGTCCGGGGAAATTAGACCACTGCAGTCTGCTCTCCTTCGCCGATCTACTGCACGCAACTAACCGGCGCACGGGGCGCGAGATTTTTGAAACCTGCTATGTGGCACTGCAGGCAGGGCCAGTGGAATGTGCTAATGACGTAACATTGCAAGCGAAGTACACCCTCGCCAATAGCGAGTTAGACGCCATCCTCGTGCCAGGTTTCTGGGCGGAATCCGCAGAGCAGGTGGAAAAGACTCTGGCTAACCATGCAAACCTAGTGGCGTCCCTGTCGAGCCATTCCAGGCAATGTCAGCTTTGGAGTTACTGCACGGGAGTTTGTCTGCTGGCTGCCAGCGGCCAGTTGAAAGACCAGCCGGCGACGGTGACTTGGTGGCTCGCTGAAGCGATGGTACAGCGCTACAAGAAGGTGCATTGGCGGAGCGAGCAGAACTGCGTCTTCAATGAGCGAACCGCCACCGCTTCGGGCGTAAACGGCTATCTGCCTATTGCCCAGACGCTGATAGAGCGGAATGTCAGTCCCGAAGTCTTTCGCGACTTAATCAAGTTGATGGTGCTCCCTCGTCCCGCACTCTCTCACACCGCCTTCCAGGCCATGAGCCTGATAGAGCAGTCCGGCAAGCTCCTGCGAAAGCTGCATGCTCTGCTTGAGCAGATGCCGGCTGAACAGATCACGGTGAAGGTATTGGCGGGAAAGCTCGGAATGTCTGAACGTACACTCGCTCGTAAGGTAAGAGAGGAAACTGGCCTTGCAGTGGGATCTTATGCGCGGCGTGTCAAGCTGAACCAAGTCAGTGAACGCATTGCTCTTACCTCAGTACCTGTCAGCACAATCAGTGTAGAGCTCGGATTTAGCAGCGACTCAAATATGCGACGTATGTTCAAGGAATTGACCGGTCTTACGCCTGTAGAGTACCGACAGAAATTTGGCTGTTACTAGGACGTTTCTGAAGTACCTGGCGCATAAAAGTTACCCATAACATGCCTGATGGGAGCGCTGTTGAGTCCAGTCCGCAATCAATGGAAGTAACTAATCAGGGGAGGCTGATCGGGTAGTGGCTCATGTCGCGCTATCTCGATGACGGGGCAGTGCGCATTGATAATAAATGGGCCTGCGCGAACGGCTTCGTGTTTTTTCGCGACAACTTCACGACTCCGTTCGAAGGCGTCTTGCCTCGCGAGCATGGCGTCGTAAGCGTTTTGTCTGGCTTCCCGCGCGGCTAGTTCGGTGGCCGTCATGAAGCGGTGAGTGACGTGATGACCGTCGACTGACGGTGGGTTCTTAACCTTGGGGGAATGTCCTTGTTGCCAGCCACTGATCTTCCTTGCGTTCGTACGTCGACAACCCCCAAAAAAGGGGCTGTGCGACGTTAACGAACGAGGCTGATCGTGACTGTAGGACGAGTCTTCAATGACTCTAAGAGTTGTCTCTGATTATCAGGATGGCAACGCAGTGCTCTTGCGACTCGCTGCCGCCGTCACCGCATAACCAATCAACGCCGCCAGTATGGAACCGGTCAAAATCCCCATCCGATCCATCCCGGCGTATTCACTGACACCCGGCTCAAACGCCAGGGAGCCGACAAACAGGCTCATGGTGAAACCGATCCCGCAGAGAATCGCCACGCCCAGCACGTGGCCCCAATTGGCGCCTTGGGGCAGGGCGGCGATGCCGATTTTCACGGCCAGCCAGGTCAGGCCGAACACGCCGAGGGTCTTGCCCAGCAGCAGGCCAACCGCGATGCCCATCGGCACGTGGTGGGTGAAGCTTTCGACGGTCACACCGCTCAGGGACAGGCCTGCGTTGGCGAAGGCGAACAGCGGCAGGATGCCGTAGGCCACCCATGGATGCAGAGCGTGTTCCAGGGTAAGCAACGGCGAGGGTTCGGCGTTTTTTGTGCGCAGGGGAATGCAGAAGGCCAGGGTCACACCGGCCAGTGTCGCGTGGACACCGCTCTTGAGCACACAGACCCAGAGGATCAAACCGATGATCATGTACGGCCCGAGCTTGACCACGCCGAGCCGGTTCATCGCGATCAACGCCACGATGCACGTCGCGGCCAGAGACAGCGAAAGGGTCGAGAGCGTACCCGAGTAGAAGATCGCAATGACGATGATTGCGCCGAGGTCGTCAATAATCGCCAAAGTCATCAGGAAAAGCTTCAGCGACACCGGTACCCGCTTACCCAGCAGGGCCAGTACGCCGAGGGCGAAGGCGATGTCGGTGGCCATCGGGATGGCCCAGCCGCTCAGGGCTGCCGGGTCCTCGCGGTTCAGAAACCAGTAGGCCAGCGCCGGAACCACCATGCCGCCAATCGCCGCCGCGCCGGGCAGGACGATTTGCGACGGTTTCGACAGTTGGCCGTCGAGGACTTCGCGCTTCACTTCCAGCCCGATCAGCAGGAAGAACAGGGCCATCAGGCCGTCGTTGATCCACAGCAGCGCCGGTTTGGCGATTTGCAACGCGCCGACCTGCGCCACTACCGGAGTGTCGAGAAAACTGCTGTAAAGCCACGACAGCGGGGAATTGTTGATGATCAAAGCCAGAGCAGCAGCGGCGATCAATAACAGTCCGCTGGCAGCTTCCAACTGGAAGAAACGCGTGAAAGTGCTACGCAGAGGCAAGGTCGCTCTCCATCGATGAATTCAAAAGGTGGCACACACTAACCCGTACCGTTAGTTGTTAAAACAAAAGTTATATTCTTTTTTGTTATATACCGTTACAACGTGAACGACCGGCAGGGACCTGAGCCTAGCAGTTGTCGGGCGTATTGAACCTCAGCTGTATCTGTGCGTGATGTAGGTTTTTTCCTAAGCTTGTTAGCTGAGCCTTGCGACAAGGCCGACTCAACGAGAAAACCATCATGAGCGACAACCGACAGTGGGCCCGTGAAGCCATCCGGATCATCGAAGCCGACTTCCAGCGCAGCGCCGACACCCACCTGATCCCCTTGCCGCTGCCGGGTTTTCCGGGCATCGAGTTGTATTTCAAGGATGAGTCCAGTCATCCCACCGGCAGCCTGAAGCACCGGTTGGCGCGCTCGCTGTTTCTGTATGCGCTGTGTAACGGCTGGCTCAAACCTGGTGCGCCGGTGATTGAAGCGTCCAGCGGTTCGACGGCGATTTCCGAGGCGTACTTCGCCAGTTTGCTGGGCTTGCCGTTCATTGCGGTGATGCCTGCGACCACCTCCAAGGAGAAGATCGCGCAGATCGCTTTTTACGGCGGCAAGAGTCACTTGGTCGACGATCCAACGCAGATCTACGCCGAATCCGAGCGCCTGGCCCGCGAACACGATGGGCATTTCATCGACCAGTTCACCTATGCCGAGCGCGCTACCGATTGGCGGGCGAACAACAACATCGCCGAGTCGATCTTCCAGCAAATGCGCTTCGAACTGCACCCCGAGCCGAGCTGGCTGATCTCCAGCCCCGGCACCGGCGGCACCACCGCGACGCTGGGCCGTTACGTGCGTTACCGCCAACATTGCACCCGCGTGCTCTGCGCCGATGCCGAGCGCTCGGTGTTCTTCGATTACTACCAGACCGGCGACGCAAGTCTGCGCCTGGATTGCGGTTCGCGGATTGAAGGCATTGGCCGGCCTCGGGTGGAAGCGTCGTTCCTGCCCAAAGTGATCGATGCGATGGTCAAGGTGCCGGACGCATTGTCTCTAGCAGCCATGCATTACTTGGCGCAGCGTTTGGGACGTCGGGTCGGCGGGTCGAGCGGGACCAACCTGATCGGCGCGTTGATGGCGGCCCAGCAGATGGCGGCGGCGGGGGAGTCGGGGTCCATCGTGGCGATTCTGTGTGATGGCGGCGAGCGCTATGCCACCACCTATTACGATCAGGCTTGGCTCAAGGCCCAGGGGTATGAGTTGAGTGGTTTGATGGATGCCGTGGCGGGGAGTGTCGAGCGTGGTGAGCCGCTGCCGGCCAGCGTGTTGCGCGCCAATATCTGATCCACCGCAGAGCAAATGTGGGAGCGGGCTTGCTCGCGAATACGGTTTAACATTCAACGAAGATGTTGACTGATCCACCACTTTCGCGAGCAAGCCCGCTCCCACAGGTTCTGCTTTGTTTCATTGATTGCGTATCAGGCTTCGAGACCGAGGATGTCGCGGGCCACCGCTTCTGCAATCCGAATCCCATCGACACCTGCCGACAGAATCCCGCCCGCGTAACCCGCGCCTTCACCCGCCGGGAACAAGCCTTTCACGTTCAGGCTCTGCATCGACTCGTCACGGGTAATCCGCAGCGGCGATGACGTACGGGTCTCGATCCCGGTCAACACGGCGTCGTGCAGCGAGTAACCGCGAATCTGCTTCTCGAACGCCGGCAAGGCTTCGCGAATGGCTTCGATGGCAAACGCCGGCAAGGCCAGCGCCAAGTCACCCAAGGCAACCCCCGGTTTGTAGGACGGTTCTACGCTGCCCAACTCGGTGGACGGCTTGCCGGCAATGAAGTCGCCGACCAGTTGCGCCGGCGCTTCGTAGTTGCTGCCGCCCAGCACAAAGGCGTGGGATTCCAGGCGTTCCTGCAACTCGATACCCGCCAGCGGGCCACCCGGATAATCGACTTCCGGGGTGATCCCGACGACGATCCCGGAGTTGGCGTTGCGCTCGTTACGCGAGTACTGGCTCATGCCGTTGGTGACCACGCGGCCCGGCTCGGACGTCGCCGCCACCACGGTGCCGCCCGGGCACATGCAGAAGCTGTAGACCGAACGTCCGTTGCTGGCGTGGTGCACCAGTTTGTAGTCGGCAGCCCCGAGTTTCGGGTGGCCGGCGTACTTGCCCAAGCGTGCGCGGTCGATCAGCGACTGCGGGTGTTCGATGCGGAAACCCACCGAGAACGGCTTGGCTTCCATGAACACACCACGGCCGTGGAGCATGCGGAAGGTGTCCCGGGCGCTGTGACCGAGGGCCAGAATCACGTGTTTCGAATGGATCTGCTCGCCGCCATTGAGCTCGACGCCGACCAGTTGGCCATCCTCGATCAACACATCGGTCACCCGCTGCTGGAAGCGCACTTCGCCACCCAGCGCACGAATCTGCTCACGCATGTTTTCCACAACACCGGTCAGACGGAACGTACCGATGTGCGGTTTGCTGACGTAGAGAATTTCTTCCGGCGCACCCGCTTTGACGAACTCGTGCAGGACTTTGCGACCGATGAATTTCGGGTCCTTGATCTGGCTGTAGAGCTTGCCGTCAGAGAACGTCCCCGCGCCACCTTCACCGAACTGCACGTTGGATTCCGGGTTAAGCACGCTTTTACGCCACAGGCCCCAGGTGTCCTTGGTGCGCTGGCGCACTTCGGTGCCGCGCTCGAGGATGATCGGCTTGAAGCCCATTTGCGCGAGCAGCAGCCCGGCGAAAATCCCGCACGGACCGAAACCCACGACGACAGGACGTTGCTCAAGATCAGTCGGCGCCTGGCCGACCGCTTTGTAGCTGACATCCGGCGCTACGTTGACGTTACGGTCATCGGCGAACGTGTGCAGCACCGCCGCCTCATCGCGAACGTTGAGGTCGATGGTGTAGATGAAGCACAGTTCGGAGGACTTTTTGCGCGCATCGTAGCTGCGCTTGAACAAGGTGAAATCGAGCAGGTCATCACTGGTGATGCCCAGGCGCTGCACGATGGCAGGGCGCAGGTCTTCTTCGGGATGGTCGATCGGCAGCTTGAGTTCGGTGATTCGTAACATGACAGGATCCGGTTCGCGGGGCGCACAACTGCGCCAAGGCGTTGAAGCCCGCGATTATAAGCCTCAAAGAATGATTCCCGTGAGGCTAAAACGATCAGTCGTTACGCGATCCGCCGAAATACCCGCAGCCACGCTGAACCTGACCGTCTACGCGCAGTTCGGCGCTCATGTGCTGGACACTGCCGGTGGTGCTGTCGACGCAACGTTGCGGTGCGACCCACAATTCGATGTGCTGGTTATTGGCTTCGGTGCTGAGGTTGAAGCGGCCATCGCCCAGTTGCTCTTCAACGTAGGGCACGGCCAATGGCGGCTGACCGGCGCGGTCGATGACCATGCCTTTGCCACTGACTTTCACGTTCCACTCAGGCCCATGGCCGGCGGCGCGCAGGATAAGCAATTTGAAATTCGGATCGTTGCATGCAGTGCCCGAGCGCTCGACGCGGTACAGCTGCTCAAGATCAAGGCGGCTGTCGACGATTCGCCCACGTACGTCAGCAAACAACTTGCCCTGGGCATCGGCCAGGGTTGCGGCCTCTTGCAGGACACTGGTGCCGCCGGTGTCGTTGACCACATAACTGCGCTGCTCATTGCACGGCTGGAACAACAGCTTGCCGTCTGCCGCCGTCAACTGGCCCTGCATACGGGTCTGGCCCACGTGGGAGGCACTTTCACGCGGGCCGTCGAGCAACTGGCAGGCGGCGAACAACGGAAGCAGGGCAACAAGGACTAAGGAACGGGCAACACGCATCTTTGAGTCTCCAGACAAGTGCCGCCACGTTACTCAGCCTGACCGTTCATCACAAGGGTTTAGCCCACGTGAAAGGTCTGACCTGTTTGCAGGCCCTCGACGCTTTTGGCGTAGGCCAATGCCACATCCGTTGCCGGAACCGGTTTGTAACCACGGAAGTACGGCGCGTATTTGCCCATGGCTTCGACCAGTACGTTCGGGCTCACCGAGTTCACCCGCAGACCGCGAGGCAGTTCGATGGCGGCGGCGCGGACGAAACTGTCCAGAGCACCATTGACCAGTGCTGCCGAGGCACCGCTGCGAATCGGGTCGTGGCTGAGCACCCCGGTGGTGAAGGTGAACGAGGCGCCGTCATTGGCGAATTCGCGACCGATCAGCAGCAGGTTGACCTGGCCCATCAACTTGTCTTTCAGGCCCAGCGCGAAGCTTTCTTCGGTCATTTCGCCCAAGGGTGCGAAGGTCACGTTGCCGGCGGCGCACACCAGCGCGTCGAACTTGCCGGTCTGTTCGAACAGCTTGCGAATCGACGCGCTGTCGCTGATATCCACATGGAAGTCCCCGCTGTTGCGGCCGATGCGGATGATCTCGTGACGCTCGGACAGCTCCTTGTCGACCGCTGAACCGATGGTGCCGCCTGCGCCTACCAAAAGAATTTTCATGGTGCTGTTCCTCGAAGTGGTTAAACGAGGTTGAAGTCTAGAGTGGTTTTTTCCATTAATAAGCGCGCTAATAGGCAACCTTTGGTTTTCAAATGGAAACAATCCATGAGCGAAATGGATGATCTGGCAGCGTTTGCGGTGTTGATCGAGGCGGGGAGTTTTACCTTGGCGGCGCAACAATTGGGCTGTAGCAAGGGGCAATTGTCCAAGCGCATCAGCCTGCTGGAAACACGGTTTTCAGTGGTGCTGCTGCAACGCACCACCCGCCGTTTGAGCCTGACCGCTGCGGGGGCGGCGCTGTTGCCGCAAGCTCAGGCGCTCGTAATACAAGTGGAGAGGGCACGTCAGGCGTTGGCGCGGTTGAAGGACGACATGGCTGGCCCTGTGCGTATGACGGTTCCGGTATCGCTGGGGGAAACCTTCTTCGATGGCTTGTTGCTGGAGTTCTCTGGCAAATATCCCGAGGTGGAGATAGAGCTAGACCTGAGCAACAGCTACCGTGATTTGTCCCGCGACGGGTTTGATCTGGCGGTTCGCTCCGAGGTGGGCAATGACGAGCGCCTGGTGGCCCGACCGCTATTGGCCTGGCACGAAATGACCTGCGCCAGCCCGGCTTACCTTGAGCAATACGGCGAGCCGTTGACGCCTCAAGCCCTGGCTGACCACCGTTGTCTGCTCAACAGTCATTACAGCGGCCGCGAAGAGTGGCTCTATCACCAGCAACACGAGTTGTTGCGGGTTCGCGTGTCGGGACCGTTCGCCAGCAACCACTACAGCCTGCTGAAGAAAGCGGCACTGGCCGGCGCCGGCATTGCGCGGTTGCCGTCCTACCTGCTGCAAGCGGAATTGGCTGACGGCCGTTTGCGCTGGCTCCTGCGTGATTATCAGACTCGCCGCATGCCGATGTACCTGGTGCATCCGTATCAGGGTGGTTTGCCGAAACGTACCCAAGTGCTGGCGGATTACCTGATCGGCTGGTTCAAGCGCAGCGGTGAGGCGCTGGATCGGCTCCAGCACACCACAGGGTGATCTTCGTGGTCAGGATTCTAGTGGGTCGATTTGATCCAGCGCCCCATTCACCGTATGCGTCCGGCCAAGTCATCTACCCAGCCCCGCAAAGCCAAGACATGGTGTGCACTTAAATTTAAGTGGGCACCAGTTCTAGCCTTTTAAGCGGGTATTTCATGCAGCCACAACGCCGTTCCTACTCCAAATCCTTCAAGGCCCAGGTCATTCAAGAGTGTGCCCAGCCTGGCGCTTCGATTGCCAGCGTCGCGCTGAGCCACAGTCTCAACGCGAACCTCGTCCATAAGTGGATTCGGCTACAGTCGCAGAAAAGTGTCGCCCTGCAACCTGCCTTTATCCCGGTGGCATTACCGTCGCCAGCGTCACGATCGGATTTCACCCCGGCCATGATCTGCCTCGAAATCCCACACCCACGCGGCACCGTCAAAGTGAACTGGCCGACCGACAGCGCGGCTGCCTGTGCGACCTTTCTTCGAGACCTGTTGCGATGATCCGCATCGACTCCATCTGGCTCGCCACCGAGCCCATGGACATGCGCGCCGGCACCGAAACCGCTCTGGCGCGTGTGGTCGCCGTGTTCGGTGCGGCGCAGCCGCACTGTGCTTATTTGTTTGCCAACCGCCGCGCCAATCGCATGAAAGTGCTGGTGCACGACGGGTTGGGTATTTGGCTGGCGGCGCGCCGCCTGCATCAAGGCAAGTTCTTCTGGCCGGGTTCTCGACACGGCTCTCAGATGGAATTAGGTGCCGAACAACTGCATGCCCTGGTGCTGGGTTTGCCTTGGCAAAGAGTTGGGCCAAGCGGCGCGATTTCCATCGTGTGACGCCTGCCATGGCCAGCCTGGCCGTGCAATTGTCCGATGAGTCTATCGCCGGTGTAGCCTTGCTCTGGCAAAATCGGCGGCATGACTTCGCTTCCAAACCTCGACCAACTAAACCCTGAACAACTGCGCGCTCTGGCGGTGCAGTTGATGCGGCGTGTCGAGAATCTCGATCAGAAAGTCGAGACGATGGGTAAACAAATCCACTATCACAAAACGGTCAACGAGAAACTGGCCCACGAGATCGCGCAGCTCAAGCGCTTCAAGTTTGCCAAGCGCAGCGAGCAACTGAGCCCGGATCAGGCCAGCCTGCTTGACGACCTGATCGACACTGACATCGCAGCCATCGAAGCCGAACTTGAAGCGCTACAACCCGCTCCCGTTTCGACCGAGGCTCGGCAAAAACCCAAGCGTACCGCCTTGCCGCCGCAGTTTGCGCGCACCCTGATCCACCACGAACCCGACAACAGCCACTGCCAGTGCGGCTGCGCCCTCAAGCGTATCGGCGAGGATGTCAGCGAGAAACTCGACTACACGCCAGGCGTGTTCACCGTCGAGCGTCATATCCGTGGCAAGTGGGTCTGCGGCCAGTGCGAAACGCTGATCCAGGCACCGGTTCCGGCGCAGGTCATCGACAAGGGCATCCCGACCGCCGGCCTGCTAGCCCACGTGATGATCGCAAAGTTCGCCGACCATTTACCGCTCTATCGTCAGGAGTCGATTTTTGGTCGGGCCGGTCTGGCCATCGCCCGCTCGACCTTGGCGCAATGGGTCGGCAGCTGTGGTGTGCAGTTGCAGCCGCTGGTCGATGCCCTGCGCGATGCTGTTCTCGAACATGGCGTAATCCATGCCGATGAAACGCCGGTGCAGATGCTTACGCCGGGCGCAAAGAAAACCCATCGCGCGTATGTCTGGGCCTACGCCACCAGCCAGTTCTCGGACTTGGCGGCGGTCGTTTACGACTTCAGCCCGAGCCGCGCCGGAGAGCATGCACGCAACTTCCTGCAAGACTGGAAAGGCAAGCTGGTCTGTGATGATTTTGGCGGCTACAAGGCCAGCTTTGAACTCGGCGTCACCGAGATCGGCTGCATGGCCCATGCACGGCGCAAGTTCTTCGAACTGCACGCCACCAACAAGAGCCAGCTCGCCGAACAGGCCTTGCGCTACATCCAGTTGCTTTACGAAATCGAGAGCGAAGCCCGCAACCTGGAACCGGATTTACGGCGCCGAATACGGCAAGAAAAAGCGGCGCCGGTGATGGATGCCCTGCATGCCTGGATGATTGCCCAGCGTGATCTTGTGCCCGACGGTTCGGCTATCAGCAGAGCACTGGATTACAGCCTGAAACGCTGGGCAGCGCTGTCGCGCTATCTCGATGACGGGGCCGTACCCATTGATAATAATTGGTGCGAGAACCAGATCCGGCCGTGGGCTCTTGGACGTAAGAACTGGCTCTTCGCAGGGTCGCTACGCAGCGGAAAACGGGCGGCGGCGATCATGAGTTTAATCCAGTCTGCGCGGCTCAACGGGCATGAACCGTACACTTATTTGAAGGACGTTCTCACGCGCCTGCCGACACAGCGGGCTAGTGAGATCACCGAGCTTTTGCCACATAAGTGGATGCCCGTTTAATGACGCTGGCGTGATGGGCAGATGCTCACAAAACCCCTCCACGAAAAGCGATGCCTCCCTCCAGTTTTCACTGGAGGGAATCATCCCATCACAAATTACGTCAGGAAATGATCTCTGCTCAGTACCCGTCTGGGCAGTACACCTTCATGCAATCTCTTACTGCGATGGTGTGCTGCACTGACCGAGATCAGCTATGCCTCACGCGTTCCTGAAAGTTCAATTTAAAAGCCAGATGAGTTGCCGAAACAAGAGAGGCAGGATAGCTTGAGCCGCAAAAAAACAACTGAAGTAAGGGAAAACATGAGCGTGTCGATTGCGATCAAGAAAAAGCAGAGGACGCTTGCGCTGGTCGTAGTGCTGACCTTGATGACGGGGCTATCCGGTTGCGCAATTCCCTGGCAAAAAAAATGGCCAGCACATGAAACGCCAGCCGTGGACTTGCCTGCCACGCCGCAAAAGCTGGCGCCACTGAGTATCGATCGTGAGTGGTGGAAAGCTTTTGGTGATGCAACGCTTAATGGCCTGGTCGCTGATGCGCTTGCTAATAACCTCGATCTTGCCAAAGCGGCCACGAATGTAGCCGAGGCGCGTGCCAATGTCGGTGCAGCAAACGCAATGTTATCGCCGCGCGCCGATGCGCAGGGCAATGCGTCTGCCACCAGGCGGCAACTGTCGGTCGTAAGCCAGGATCTCAACCACACCACTACATCTGCTACCGCTGGTGTCGGGGTTAGCTGGGAAATAGATCTGTGGGGGCGGATCCGGCAGATGAATGAGGCATCTCTGGCTCGCCTTGCAGCCTCGGAACACACGCGTAATGCCACGGCGTTGTCAATTTCATCGACTGTGGTGGATACCTACTTCCAGCTACTTGCGCTCGATGCCAATCTGCGAATTACCCGAGAGGCCGAGCGCAATCTGATTGAAGTTTCGGATTTAGAGAAGCGCCGCTGGAAGGCCGACGTCGGTACCGAACTGGCCTATAGCCAGAGTCTTGCGGAACTCGCCTCCGTCGAAACCCGCATTCCTAGCATCGAAGCCGCAATTGCTCGAACCCAGCTGGCCTTGGCGATTCTGGTGGGTCGTACTCCCCGGCAGATGAACGAGCCATTGGCTCGAAGCGGCGCGTTTCCCGCACTTCCCTCTATGCCCAGCGAGTTTGATTCTGCACTGCTGTTGCGCCGCCCCGATGTCGCCTCAGCTAAACAAATGCTGGCGGCTACCAATGCCGACGTGAATGCAACCCGCGCCGAGCGCCTCCCGCGTCTGAACCTTGCGTTGCTGGCTGGCTTGATCGCGTCATCGTCATCAGCCATTACCGGGTTTCCACTGTACGGCGATCTCAGCGCTGGTGTGAGTGCACCTATTTACGATGCCGGGCTTCTGCAATCAAAAGTCGATGCGGCAGTCGCACGAAAAGACAATGCCATCGCCCATTACCGGTACACGCTCGCCCTCGCATTTCGCGATGTGTACACGGCCATGATTGACCGTGATGCTGGCGACCGCCAGGTCGGGGCAGCAATCAAAGTGTTAAAAATCCGCAAACAGGCGCTCGCACTCACAGAGAAAAGTTACGTGGCCGGGCGCTCAAGCAAATTTGAAGTGCTATCGGAAACTATCGATATTCTCAATGCGCAGACGGCCCTGACCGACGTCCAGCTAATACAACTTACAGCCCGCGTCGAATTCTTTAAGGCGATCGGAGGAGGTTTCTAAATGCTGTTCCATGTCTATGACGACCCCAAGCCAGAAGGCTATTTCATCTACGCGCCACAGGCGTTCTATCGCACTATGCTGGATGCAGACTGGGTGATGTACCTTCTGCTACCCGGGCTACTTATCGCCATCGTGGTCGCGTTGATGTATGCCTGGCGTCTGCATGAAATACCCAAGCACAAGGCTGATCACAAAAAAATGCGGCAGGCCGAATTGGTCAGCGCATTGACGATACTGGGGCTGTTCGTGAGCTGGGCGTGGGTAGTAGCCCTATTTATCGCCTACATGGATTGGGATGCGGTCGACGACTGGGTGCTAAGTATCGTGCGGCGTTCGCGTGACGCTCTGATCGATAGCCCGAATGTCAACGCTGAGACCGCGGCCACTGCCGTTGAGCGAGAGGTGTCGGTCGATGTGGTGGCGGAGGCTGCGGTTGTCGACACTGCACCAGTGTCTACGGTTGGCCGTGAGGAACCGCGCGTATGAAACTGATCATGGTTCCCTACATTCTTATTTGCTGGCTGCTGCTGAAATTCGGCATCGTTAAACGTACGCTCGGCAATTATATCGCGATGGGCTGCGGCGCCGTTTTCCTGCTGTTAATGGTGCTGACTTTCACCCGCTATCTGGCGTTTGTCGATATGACGGAAACCACTACCGTCAAAGCGCCACACATCGTTTTGAACTCGCCCGCAGGCGGTGAAATCGATCGAATCTATGTCACCCACAATCAGCGGGTGAAAGCTGGCGATCCGATTTACAGCTTCAAGACTGATCGTTACGAAATTCAGATGGCCGCCAAGCGCGCTGAAAAATCGCACTTGGAAACCCAGCTCAATAAGCTCGACGTTGATCTCAAGCGGGTGGGCAAATTGCGCGGCGATATCGTGCCGCAATCGGAATTCGACGCCAAGCGCGCCGAGCTGGATACCCAGCGGGATTTTGTGATCAAAGCCGAACAGGACATCGCGGATCTACAATGGAAAATTGATAAAGCTATGGTGCGTGCGCCAGTCGATGGTCAAGTCAACGTGGTGTATTTGTCCGAAGGTCAGTATTTCGGCGAGGCCCGCCCCGCAAGTATCACCATGTTCACCAATAAAAAGTTCATCGAGCTACGCATTCCAGATCAGGTTTACGAATACATCAAGCCCAAGGCGTTTGCGGAGTTCTACGTTGACGCCTACCCCGGCAAGATCTTTCGCGCCCGCGTGCAGAGTGTCTCCGAATCCAATGGCGAATCCCGAGGCTCTCTGCTGCCGACCGCCCAGAGCGTCAGCCAGCACGTGATGCAAAACTCGAACGATGTGGGCCGAACGGTGATTCTTGAGTTCGAGGACCCAGAAGGTATTCAGATACCGATCGGTGCCACTGGCCAGGCGTGGATTGCCGCTGAGAAACCGGCTGAAGTGCTCGGCTTTCTCGATGTGGTAGCGGGCATGTTATTGCGCTTAAGTGCTGCCAAATCCTATTTCAGTGCGTTCTGATAAAGGGCCGTTGATAATGTCGTCACCCAATTCGTACTTTCTGGACCAGAGCATGCCCTTGTGTATTTCCCGTCGTTGGCACCTGCGCCAACTGATTGCTGCCTCAAGCCTGATTCTGCTTGCCGCCTGGGCGGCAAAATCAACTGTCGCTGAGGCCCAACCGCTTCAGACAGTCCCTGTCACGACCACTCCGGCCGTCGTCGCGCCTGTGGTGCCGACCGGGGACAACCTT
This sequence comes from Pseudomonas sp. ANT_J28, assembly GCF_008370005.1. Classification (NCBI taxonomy): domain Bacteria; kingdom Pseudomonadati; phylum Pseudomonadota; class Gammaproteobacteria; order Pseudomonadales; family Pseudomonadaceae; genus Pseudomonas; species Pseudomonas sp. ANT_J28. The sequence goes on along the minus strand of NZ_VOBM01000008.1, from coordinate 175,171 downwards.
AGCATCCAGTCCTCCCAGACCTTCGAGCAATGGCGCGCAGGTTTCCGTAAGGAGGCCCTCGCCGCCGGCGTCAATCCAAGCCTGTTCGATCGTACTTTTGCCGGTATCACACCGGATATGAGCGTGATTCGCGCCGACCGCAGCCAGCCTGAGTTCTCCCGCCCTGTTTGGGAATACCTAGATGGTGCACTGTCTGCACTGCGCGTTCGTAAGGGGCAGATGCTGCTCAAGCAATACTCCAACATCCTGACCGCCATCGAGCAGCGTTACGGCGTTGATCGCCGGGTACTCGTGGCGGTCTGGGGCATGGAAAGCAACTTCGGCAGTTTCCAGGGCACTAAGTCGGTGATCCGCTCACTGGCAACATTGGCCTATGAAGGTCGACGCCAGGGCTTTGCCCAGGCTCAATTGCTGGCTGCGCTACAAATTCTGCAACAAGGTGATATCACCCCCGAGAAGATGCTCGGTTCCTGGGCTGGTGCCATGGGCCAGACCCAATTCATCCCCACCACCTACAACAACCTTGCCGTGGATTTCGATGGCGACGGGCGCCGCGACATCTGGGGCAGCCCGGTCGATGCGCTGGCTTCAATCGCCCACTACCTGCAAATTTCTGGCTGGCAGAAAGGTCAGCCGTGGGGCTTTGAAGTCGAACTGCCAAACGCCTTCAATTACTCGCTGGCCGATGGCGAGATTCGCAAAAGCGTCGCCGAATGGAGACAACTGGGGGTCAAACTTCCCAATGGCGCGAGCGGGCCGCGAGGTTCCGAGCAACTCTCAGCCGCGCTACTGTTGCCGGCCGGTTTTCGCGGCCCGGGGTTTCTGATCCTCGACAACTTCAGGGCAGCCTTCAAGTACAACAATTCGACGTCCTACACATTGGCCGCGAATTTGCTGTCGGAGCGGTTTACCGGCGCAGGCCTGATCGCCAGCGAATGGCCCAAGGATGAGCAGCAGTTGAACCGTTCCCAGCGCATGGAGTTGCAGACCCTGTTGAGCCGCCACAACTACGACGCGGGTAACGCCGACGGCATCATTGGGACCAATACCCGCAAGGCGATCCGTGCGGCTCAGCAGTCGTTCGGCTTGCCGGCTGACGGCTACCCAACACCCGAGTTTCTGGAAGCTTTGCGTAACCGCTAAAGGCAAAGCGGGCTTGCCCTCGATGACTGATCTATCAGGCATCGAGGCTTTATGGCCTGACCACCACATCCAGCGCCAACGCCTCGTGACTCACATGCAACCGTCTCAATTTTCCGGCCCGGTGCGGGTGAGTCAGCAATCGGTCGAGGCCACTTGGCCGGACGCATACCGTCCGCTTAAAAATACGCGGACACCATCGCCCTTAATGCTGGAGTTCGGAAGGTGACTTAGCCGGACGCTTACCATTCACCGCCAGTTCGCCCGGCATGATGCTTTGCTGGATGCCGAGCAGCATGTTGCGGTGCGAACCTTCCAGGGAAGCGGCGAAATTGCTGGCCATCACACTTGCCGACGCTAGTGATTCGCAGGCATGGCCCAACAGGGTTTGCACATCGATACCGGGCGCGACGACAAACATCGGGCTGGGATTGTGTGGGGGGGCGGGTGAGTTCTTGAACATAGGTTTGTGCTCGCTGTAAGGGCTACGCCCGGTTCGCGACTAAACGAATGGGTGGCAGCTGTATGCAGGTTAGTCGACCGATGAGCACAGAAACTCGGCGCGCCCGAAGGCGCCCTGCACACAGCCGCCATTAAGTGCAGGAAAGGGATACCTGACTTTTTGGCGCTTATGCGTTTCCGTGCAAAACAACCGAGCGACTAAACCCGACCACTGATGGGCAGTGGCAGGGAAACGATAGAGGCCGGTCCCCAGGCGCACAAGCCGGCGGATTCTGGCGTAGCTGTAGGCAACGACGCAAGGCGTTGTAGCTTGCAGGAAGTAACACGGACACTGATTAAACACGCTCTCCCAAACACCTGATATCCCCTGTGGGAGGCATAAAAAAACGGCCCGAAGGCCGTTTTTTGTTTACCGCAAAGACTCAACCACCCAAGTACGCTTCACGAACTTTCGGGTCGGTCAGCAGCGCTTCACCCGTGCCTGTCATCACCACCCGGCCGTTCTCCAGAACGTACGCACGGTCAGCAATTTTCAGCGCCTGGTTGGCGTTCTGCTCCACCAAAAACACCGTTACACCGTCCTTGCGCAGCTGTTCGATGATGTCGAAGATCTGCTGGATGATGATCGGTGCCAGGCCCAACGATGGCTCGTCGAGCAGCAGCAGTTTGGGTTTGCTCATCAGCGCACGGCCGATGGCGAGCATTTGCTGTTCGCCGCCGGACATGGTGCCGCCGCGTTGGGCAAAGCGCTCTTTCAGGCGTGGGAAAAGTCCGAGAACCTTGTCCATCTGTTCCTGATAATCGCCCTTGTCGGTGAAGAACCCGCCCATGGCGAGGTTTTCTTCCACGGTCAGACGGGCAAACACCCGACGGCCTTCCGGCACGACTGCGATGCTCTTGCGCATGATCTGCGAGGAGCTCTGACCGACCAATTCCTCACCCATGTAGCGGATGCTGCCGCTGTGGGCTTGCGGCGAACCGCAGAGCGTCATCAGCAGGGTCGACTTGCCGGCACCGTTGGCGCCGATCAGGGTCACGATCTCGCCCTGGCGGACTTCGACGTTGACGCTGTGCAGGGCCTGGATCTTGCCGTAGAAGGTGGAAACGTTTTCGAATTGCAGCATTTACGCTTCCCCCAGGTAGGCTTTGATCACTTCGGGATTGTCGCGGATCTGTTCCGGCGTGCCGTTGGCCAGAGGCGTGCCCTGGTTGATCACGACGATGTGGTCGGAAATGCTCATGACCAGCTTCATGTCGTGTTCGATCAGCAGCACGGTGACGTTGTGCTCTTCACGCAACATGCTGATCAGCGCCTTCAGGTCTTCGGTTTCCTTCGGGTTCAGGCCGGCGGCCGGTTCGTCGAGCATGAGGATCCGCGGGCGGGTCATCATGCAGCGAGCGATTTCCAGACGACGTTGCTGACCGTAGGCCAGGGTGCCGGCCGGACGGTTGGCGAAGGCCTTGAGGTTGACCTTGTCCAGCCAGAACTCGGCGAATTCCATGGCCTCGCGCTCGCTCTTGCGGAACGCCGGGGTCTTGAACAGACCGGCCAGGAAGTTGGTGTTCAGGTGACGGTGCTGGGCGATCAAGAGGTTCTCGACCGCCGTCATGTCCTTGAACAACCGCACGTTCTGGAAGGTGCGCACCACGCCTTTGAGGGCGATTTTGTGGCCGGGCAGGCCCTGGATCGGCTCGCCGTCCAGCAGGATGCTGCCGCCACTCGGCTGGTAGAAACCGGTCAGGCAGTTGAACACGGTGGTCTTGCCGGCGCCGTTGGGGCCGATCAGTGCCACGACCTGTTTTTCCTTCACGCTCAGGGCTACGCCGTTGACCGCCAGCAAGCCGCCGAAGCGCATGCTCAGATTTTCGACTTTAAGGATCTCGCGGCTCATTTGCGCAGCTCCATGTGGGGGCGTTGCATAGGCAGCAGACCTTGAGGACGCCAGATCATCATCAGCACCATCAAGGCGCCGAACATCAACATGCGGTATTCACTGAATTCACGCATCATTTCCGGCAACAGGATCATCACCGTGGCGGCGAGTACGACGCCCAGTTGCGAGCCCATGCCACCCAGTACCACGATGGCGAGGATGGTCGCCGACTCGATGAAGGTGAATGACTCCGGTGTCACCAGGCCCTGGCGCGCGGCGAAGAAGCTGCCGGCGAAACCGGCGAAGCAGGCACCGAGGGTGAAGGCTGAGAGTTTGATGATGGTCGGGTTCAAGCCCAGCGCCCGGCAGGCGATTTCGTCTTCACGCAGCGCTTCCCAGGCACGGCCCAGAGGCATGCGCAGCAAGCGGTTGATGACGAACAGGGCAAACAGCGCCAGCAATAGCGCAACGAGGTAAAGGAAGATCACCTTGTTGATCGAGTTGTATTCCAGACCGAAATACTCGTGGAACGTCTGTAGGCCTTCAGCGGCTTTACGTTCGAAGGTCAGGCCGAAGAACGTGGGTTTCTCGATGTTGCTGATGCCGTTCGGACCACCCGTGAGGCCGGTTAGGTTACGCAGGAACAGACGGATGATTTCACCGAAGCCCAGCGTCACGATCGCCAGATAGTCACCGCGCAGACGCAGGACCGGGAAGCCGAGCAGGAAGCCGAAGGTGGCCGCCATCATCCCGGCGATTGGCAGGCAGATCCAGAAGCTCAGACCGTAGTAGTGCGACAGCAGCGCATAGCTGTAGGCGCCGACGGCATAGAAGCCGACGTAACCGAGGTCGAGCAGACCGGCCAGACCGACCACGATGTTCAGGCCCAGGCCGAGCATCACGTAGATCAGCACCAGGGTGGCAATATCCACCGCACCGCGGGAGCCGAAGAACGGCCAGACCAGCGCACCGATGATCAACGCGATGATGATCCAGCGCTGAGTGCTCGGCAGGGTCAGGAAAGTACTGGCCTTGGCCGGCATCACCGGCAGGTTGGGCGAGGACTTCCAGGCCGAGCTGATCTGCTGATCGAACAACACTCGCAGGAACATCAGCACCGAGCACACGGCGATAGTGATCAGCGTTGTAGTGCTGGTGCCATGGACTTCGAGGTTGATGCCGACAATGGTCAGTTTCAGACCGAGTACCGGGTAGGCAACAGCCCACACCAGCAAGGCGCTGAACAACGCCTGTTTAAGATTCCTAGTCATACTTTTTCAACCTCCGGACGGCCCAACAGGCCGGTTGGCCGGAACAACAACACCAGAACCAATAAGCCGAACGCCACGACGTCCTTGTACTGGTCGCCGAAGATATCGGCACCAAAGGCTTCCGCCACCCCAAGCACGATCCCGCCGAGCATGGCTCCGGGGATGCTGCCGATGCCGCCCAGTACCGCTGCGGTGAAGGCCTTGAGGCCGACCAGGAAACCGGCGTTCGGGTTGATCACGCCGTATTGCATGCTCAGCAACACAGCCGCGATGGCTGCCAGTGCGGCACCGATGACGAAGGTCAGGGCGATGATGTTGTTGGTGTTGATACCCAAGAGGTTGGCCATCTTGATGTCTTCGGCACAGGCGCGGCAGGCGCGACCCAGGCGAGAGCGGGAGATGAACAGCGTCAGGCCGAGCATGGCGACAAAGGTCACCACGAACACCACGATTTGCATGTAGGAAATCAGCACTTCTTGTGCGCCACCTGGCCCGATGGAGAAGTTACCGGGGATCAGGTTGGGGATGGATTTGTCCTTGGAGTCTTGCGCCAGCAGAACCGTGTTCTGCAGGAAGATCGACATGCCGATGGCGGAAATCAGCGGGATCAGACGGTTGCTGCCGCGCAAAGGGCGGTAGGCGATCCGTTCGATGCTGTAGCCGTAGGCACTGGTCACGACGATGGTCGCGAGAAAAGCGGCGGTCATCAACAGCGGAACACTGTCGAGTCCCATCATGGACAGGCCCGCAATGGCGATGAACGCCACGTAGGAACCAATCATGTACACCTCGCCGTGGGCGAAGTTGATCATTCCAATGATGCCGTAAACCATCGTATAGCCGATGGCGATCAGGGCATACGTGCTGCCAATGGTCAGACCATTAACCAGCTGTTGGAAAAAGTGATAGATGTCAGGCATTACAGCGCTCCTAAAAACCTGATACGCATTTCACTGGTGGAGTCATTTTCCCGCTCGAGCCCCGTGGATCTGCATCCACTTCGAACGCGAGGTTTGCCAGCGAACCGCTGATGACGGTTTTGAGATTTTCAGGTGGGGAGACTGGCGGATCACGCCAGCGCGGCCCAATACGTTCGTAAAACAAAGCCCACGGCACGCCGTGGGCTTTATTGGCAGTCAGTCAGGCAACGCCTTACTGAGGCTTGGCTTCAGTTTTAGGTTTGCCGAAGTGCCACTCGTAAACCACAAATTTGAAGTCTTTCAGGTCGCCCTTGGCGTCGAAGCTCAGGTCGCCAGTCGGGGTTTTGAACGTGCCGGCGTGGATAGCTTCAGCCACTTTGGCAGCGTCTTCGCTCTTGGCAGCCTTGATGCCGTCGGCAATCACGGTCACAGCCGAGTAGGCCGGGAACACGAACGGACCGCTCGGATCTTCTTTCTTGGCTTTGAACGCATCAGCCAGGGCGATGTTGGCCGGATCCTGGTCGAAGGATTTCGGCAGGGTTACCAGCAGACCTTCGGAAGCGTCTTTGGCAATCTGCGAAATGGAGTCGTTACCCACGCCTTCCGGACCCATGAACTTGGCTTTCAGGCCTTTTTCCTGTGCTTGACGCAGGATCAGACCCAGCTCCGGGTGGTAGCCGCCGTAGTAGACGAAGTCGACGTTGGCTTGCTTGAGCTTGGAGATCATCGAAGAGAAGTCTTTGTCGCCGGCGTTGATGCCTTCGAACACGGCAACCTTGACGTTTTTGCCTTCCAGGGTTTTCTTCACGGCGGTGGCGATGCCTTCACCGTATTGCTGTTTGTCGTGCAGAACAGCAACGATCTTCGGTTTTACGAAGTCGGCAATGTAGTTACCGGCTGCAGGGCCTTGGGCGCTGTCCAGACCGATAGTACGGAAGATCATTTTGTAACCGCGATTGGTGATGTCCGGGCTGGTGGCAGCCGGGGTGATCATGATCACGCCTTCGTCTTCGTAGATGTCCGAAGCGGGTTGGGTGGAGCTGGAGCACAGGTGACCGACCACGAACTTGACGCCGTCGTTGACGACTTTGTTCGCGACCGCTACCGCTTGTTTTGGATCACAGGCGTCATCGTATTCAACGGCTTCGAGTTTCTTGCCGTCTACGCCGCCTTTGGCGTTGATCTGTTCGATGGCCATTTTGGCGCCACTGAACTGCATGTCGCCGTATTGGGCTACAGGGCCGGTTTTAGGGCCGGCGATGCCGATCTTGATGGTGTCAGCTGCGAACGAATGGCTGGCAACCCCGGCCAGAACCATAGCGGCAAACAGTTTGGAAATCTGCTTAGTAGCCTTAGTCATAGTGCTCCACTCTTACTGTTGTAGTTTTTATAGTCCTGGCGCCGTAGCAGCAGAACCGGGTCAGATATCTTCGATATCCTCCGGAAAATGCCCCCGGCAACTGTACCGGTACAGTGTAGAGCGCCAATTGTTAGCCTGGGAAGCCGGCGCCAGGGGGCAAAACCTGAGGGTGTCGCTTTTTTGAAAGAAAAAGACAGAATGGCGGCGGGGGTTATAGCTGAAATATCAGCAATCCTTGGCTTTCCTGCTGTTTTCAATCGGTAACTCAATTGCATCCGGGTTTTTCTGCCAGACCACCAACGTTATGATGACGTCGATTTCTTTTCCGGACAGGACCCATGACTCAAGAACCTAGCACCCTCTATGCCAAGCTGCTTGGTGAAACCGCATCTATTACCTGGAAGGAGCTTGAGCCATTCTTCGCCAAGGGTGCCCTATTGTGGGTCGACCCTGGTCTGGATTTGATTGCTGCAGCGCAGGCAGTAGCGACCGACGAAGGCGAGAAAGTGGCTGCCTGGCTGGCCGCCGACAAGGTCGCCAAGCTGTCTGAAACGCGGGCGCTGGATCTTTTCGAACGCGATCCGCAGCTGTGGGCAGTGGTCGTTTCGCCGTGGATTCTGATCCAGGAAAGGGCGACGAGCTGAATGTGTGCACTCTATTGGTGCGCGACTTTTTCGGGCAAAAGTGTGTAGCCGAGTAGCGTGATGGCATGTTGCCGTAGAGAAAGGCCACAGAAGGGTCTTGGCGAGGGTGACGTAAACGTAACGGGAACAGTTTATTGAGCAGCCTGATGGCTGCTTAATTGTTTCTGAATGTTGGGATTGGTGTCGGATGTGAGACCGCTTTCGCGAGCAAGCCCGCTCCCACATTTTGACCGTATTTTTTCAGAAGGAATGCGATCAAATGTGGGAGCGGCGGTGCGACGATTCGACTTGCTCGCGAATGGCCGCGACGCGGTTTTGTGTCAGACCGAGAACGTCTTGCCAGTATGGTTATTCAGCGAAATAACCTTGGTCTTGCCAATCCGGTGACGATAAATCTCGCGCAAGTACTTGATCGCCTTCTTCACGCAATCCCGGGACAGACGAATGTCATTGATCGAGACGAACTTGTCTTTGTCGTTGATCAACTCGCGGTACTTCTTTTCGTACATCGGTTTGATTGCGTACCAGTTGGTGTCGAGGATCTTCGCCGGGTTCTCGAACTCATTCAGCAGCTCGTCGATCCGGTCTTCGTCGAACTCTTCATTAATGATGAAGTCCAGGATCGAGTTATCCAGAGTCTCGTCAAAGCGGTACGGGTTTTTGGCAAAGCAACGCTTGATGAAGGCCACGATCAGCGTCAGGAAATCGTCCGACAGGCACGGGCTCTTGGCGATCAGGGTGGTCAACGACAGGTTGGCCGAGGCGCCGATGACCAGCGCATAACGCTTGAGCGTGGTGTTCGGGAACAGGCTGTTAAGGTGAGTCTTCAACCGGTTCAGGTCCATGTAGGACAGCTTGTAGTCCTTCGGCAACGAAACAATCGAGACCACCGACGAGCAGTTCTTGAAGAAGTGCAGGTCGTGCAAGGCGGCTGCGTCATACCCCGAATTCTTGTACTGCTCCAGCGAGGCGCGATAGCGCTTGGATTCGATCGGCAACAGGCTGATGCCTTCGATCGCCTGGGTCACTTTGTTGAAGTGCGGCAAGTCGATGGAGCGGAAGAACAGATCGTCGATGTTCAGGCGCTGCGGCTCTTTCTCGAACACCTTGAATTTGTCGCTGCTCGGCGGCGGGGTTTCCGGCACCACGGACTCTGCGTAGGCAATCGCTACGGGGCCTGCCAGGCTCATGAACAGGTCGTTGGCGTCGAGGCGAATGGTTTCGCCAATGTCGATGCCGGCGCGGCGGAAATAGTTCTGGTCGTAGTCGGTGGTGACTGCCTGAGCCGTCAGAATGTTAAAGATCTGCTGTGAGATGTACTGGTTGGCGTGCTTTTCCATCGCGTTGACGTCGATGTTCTGGATGTTGCCGTCATCGCTTTCTTCGGCATAACGCATGATGTCGTTGGAGATCAGCATCATGGCGTTCCATGGGCGAATACGGCCCATGACACTGGCTTCGCTGCTGTCTTCGTTGGCGAAGTTGTAAGAGAAGTCCCACTCTTCCGACAGGTATTTACACAGCAGACGACCGGCGTTGATGTGCAGCGCTTCGGACATTTCGCTGCGGTGATCGGAAATATTCGGCAGCACGCAAATGCCGCTGGTGAAGATTGGCTCGAAGACGAAGGAATGACCGCTCTTACCGTCGTGCTCGTCCATCGGCTTGGTGTCGAACGTCTTGTTCATGTACGAGTGCTGCTGGGCCAGGCCGAATTCCGAGGCCATGCCCGAACCGGTACCGCCGCCGGCACTGAAGATCGAGAAATACAGGCGCGACTGGTTGGCCTTGATCCCGCAGCTGTCGATCAGGTACGAGTGAATCATCTTCCAGTCAGGGCTGGAGAAACGCTGGGTGTCCTTATTCAGGATGATCTTGGCCAGGTACTGACCGAGGATCGGCGCGTTACCGGCGCCACCGGCGTGGACTTCCGACAAGTCCATGATCTTCATTTTGCTGTAGTCGCGCAGGAAACCGCTTTTTTCGCCTTTGCGCGAGAAACGGATGCGGCCGGCGATGTCTTTGTCCAGGTCGCCGAGCATGACCAGCGGTTCTACCAGGAACACCGGTTTGGTGGCCTTGTTCGGCCCCAGGCGCAGGTTGTTGCGAATCCACTGTGCCGGGCTGTAGCCCTTTTCGGCGAAACGCTTGTCCGGCGACAGGCGATCTTCGTTGTTGAATTCGTTGAGGTAGAACTTGCGGGCGTTGTACACCAGCTCTGCGACGTCCAGCGCGATGTTCGAGCCGCAGCGGCCCAGGCCGATCAGGCATACGGACGGGAATTCCTGATCGCTGTGCTGTTCGCTGTCACCGTCCAGATGCGGTGGGCGCGGGAACACCATGTCGCGCAGGCCGTCGAGGTTATCGAGGATGCGGTCGGTATTGGTTTCGGTGAAGTACAGGTATTGCTGAGTCGATAACGGGCGCGATGGCGTCAATGGCTTCGACGGTGCAGGGCTGTTCGCCGCGGGGCTCAACGTCAGATCGGATATCGCAGTGGCCGGATTGTTTTTAGAAGTCATTGTGCGCCATGTACCTGGGCTGGTTGGTTGAGCGACACGATGTCGTCGAACCATCACGGATGGGATCTTGCGTCTTTTTTCAGCGCGTATTTGGCCCAAGCGTCAGGGCCTTGGCCTGAGCATCGCTCGGGGGAATCCTTTCCTAAGTCATGATGAATCGGCCAATATTCGATGATCTTTAATCAAAAGGAGGCCAGATGATGGCATCGTTACCTTCGCTCGGGTTTGCCGGGGTCGGCCTGATGGGCTTGCCAATGTGCCGGCGCTTGCTGGCAGCGGGTTATCCGCTGACGGTGTGGAATCGCAATCCAGCCAAGTGCGCGCCGCTGGTCGAGGCCGGTGCTCGACAAGTCGCCACGCCGGCTGAGCTGTGCCAGCACGCCGACGTGGTGATGTTGTGCCTGGCGGACACGTCGGTGGTTCGTGAAGTGGTGTTTGGCCCGGCCGGGGTTGCCGAGGGTGGGAAAAGCGGTCAATTGCTGGTGGATTTTTCCAGCCTGGAACCTACCGCGACGCGGGAAATGGCGACAGCGCTGGTCAGCCAAACCGGCATGAGCTGGCTGGATGCGCCGGTGTCCGGCGGAGTGGTTGGTGCCGAGGCTGGCAGCCTGGCGATCATGGTGGGCGGTGAAACGGCGGATCTTGAGCGCGTCAGGCCTGTGCTGTTGAGTCTCGGCCAGCGCGTGACCCACATGGGCGCCGTCGGAGCGGGGCAGGTGACCAAGGCCTGCAATCAGATGATCGTCGCCTGCAACGCGCTGGTTATCGCTGAAGTCGTGGCGTTGGCCGAGCGTTCCGGGGTCGACGCCCGTCTGATCTCCGAGGCTCTGGCAGGCGGGTTTGCCGATTCAAAGCCGTTGCAGATTCTTGCTCCGCAAATGGCCGAAAGCCATTTCGAACCGGTGAAATGGCATGTGCGCACGCTGCTCAAGGACCTCGACACCGCGGTGAAGTTTTCCCGTGAGCAAGGCTCGGCCACGCCGATCAGTGGACTGGCCGCACAATTGATGCGCCTGCATGGGAGCCAGGGATTCCTGGAAAAAGATCCGTCGACGCTAGTGCAGTTGTACCGCGAGCCAGACTCAAAGGGCTGACACTGTGCGGGTGCTTGCGCTGGTTGATTTCGCTCAGCACGGGACGCAATTCCGCGAGCGGTACTGGACGACTGAGCAAGTAGCCCTGCACGAAGTCGCAGCCGTTACGCTCCAGAAACTCGTATTGCTCAAGGGTTTCGACGCCTTCGGTCACCACCTGCAAATGCAGCGTGTGGGCCATGACGATGATCGCTTGAACGATTTCCATGTCCTGGGTGGCCTTGGGAATGTCCTGAATGAACGAGCGGTCGATCTTCAGCGTATTGAGTGGTAGGCGCTTGAGGTAGGCCAGAGAGGAATAACCGGTGCCGAAGTCGTCAATCGACAGCGAAACGCCGAGGGCGCGAATCTGGCGCAGCAACACCGCCGTGTTGGCGATGTTGCCCATCAACGCGTTCTCGGTCACTTCCAGTTCCAGCCGCTGCGGCGCCACTCCGGCGCGTCGCAGTGCGTGTTCGATTTCATCGGCCAATTCTTCGCGCGCCAGGTTCAGGGGCGAGCAGTTCACGGCGATGTGGAGTTCTTCGCAACCCTGACGCGACAACTCGCCCAGATCCTCACAGGCTTTGCGCAGGACCCAGTGGTCCAGTTCGGCGATCAGGCCGTTGGCCTCGGCGATGGCAATGAACCGGTCCGGTGCCAGCAGTCCGTGAACCGGATGTTGCCAGCGGATCAGCGCTTCAAGCTTGCTGACTTGGCCGGTTTTCAGGTCGTAGATCGGTTGGTAATAGAGCATCAGCCCGGTGTTTTCGCGCAGGGCGTGGCGTAGTTCTTCTTCCAGTTGCAGTTCCAGCGTTGCGCGGGTTTTCAGGTCTTCGCTGAAGAAGTTCAGGCCATTGCGTCCGCTGTCCTTGGACTGATACAGCGCCAGGTCAGCGTTTTTCAGCAACTCTTCACAGGTCTTGCCATCTTGCGGAAACAAGCTGATGCCGATACTGGTGGTCATGACCATGCGCCGCCCGGACAGCTCAATGGGCTCCTGCATTTTCAGCATGATGCGTTGGGCCATGTGCCGCGCTTCTTCACGATCGTGCAGGCCGATGAGGATGCAGAATTCGTCTCCGCCGAAACGCGCAACCACATCTTCGTGGCTGCGCACCGAACCCTTGATGTGGCTGGCCAATACTTTGAGCAATTCGTCGCCGGCATCATGGCCGAGGCTGTCGTTGATCCGCTTGAAATGGTCGATGTCCAGGAACAGCACCGCCAGCATGCCGCCTTCGTTGGTTTTCTCCATGAGCTTCTCGGCGAAGATCTGGTTGAAACCACGGCGGTTGATGAGGTTGGTCAGGGGGTCGTAGTGCGCCACCTGTTGTAACGACATCCTCGCCTGGTCCAGTTGACTGAGCAGGGCGTTGACCCGTTGCAGGTCGCGCTCCTTGTTTTGCAGCTTCTTGTCCGCCAGCGCCGCGCTGACGCTGCTGCCGATGATCAACAGCGTCATGACCGCCACCGTCAGACCCAGTTGCAGATGATTGTTTTCGCCGGGCAGCGGCTGGAGGCTGTCGGCGGGCAGCACCAGATTGAAGGCGGCCATGCCCGTGAAGTGCATGCTGATGATGCCTGCCCCAAGCACCAGACTGGCGCTGTATTTGAACAGTTGATGGAACAGACCGGTGCCGTCGCGCAGATGACTTGATATCAGCAGGGCTGCAAGGCTGGCACCGATGGCGATCACAATGGAGAGGGCGAATAGCGCTGGTTGGTAATAGGCCATCGCACTCGAACGCATGGCGGTCATGCCCACGTAATGCATGGTGGCAATGCCCAGGCCAATGCAGATCGAAGCCTGGAGATATTGCCAAAAACTCAGGCGGGGATGACTGAGAGCATGCATGGCCAGCCACGAGGCGAGCAGGGCGATCAACAGAGAAAGAAGGGTGATGGGCAATTCATATTGAATGTCGATCGGAGCCTGAAACGCTAGCATGCCAATGAAGTGCATGGCCCAGATCCCGCCCGCCAGGCAACCGGCACCGACCCAGCGCCAGAGCCGCTGCGAGGCGGGTTGTTCCGAGTGACCGACCCGTTCGGCCATGTCCAATGTGGCAAAGCTGCCGACACAGGCGACCAAATACGCCAGCAATATCAGAAAAGGGTCATGTGTGCAGTTGAGTATTACCTGGCCGCTCGCCATCGGCTCGGTAATGAAATGCAAACCAAGCCACTCCATAGCATGCCCCATTGTCATCCTGGCTGGCGCCATGAACGCTGGCGAATGCTTTGGAGTATAGAAGGCATGTTTAGAGTGCAAACGATAGTGGCAAGTTGGCCCTAACCATTTTGGAATGAGCGTTAGATCGTTTAGAAATAAATTTGCATCAACTGCGACATCTTCCATGGGCGGATATCAGCTTTACAAATAATGACAGACAGCTTTGGCGGGCCTGACTAGATTGCAGGTTCCGGGCTCGGATGCGCTGGCAGTGAAGCCCCAATAACAATAAAAGAGACGGACCCATGCAGAACTCGACCCAAGCGGCGAATGCCTGGCGCATTCTGTTCCTGCTGTTCCTGGCCAACCTGTTCAACTTCTTCGATCGCACCATTCCGGCCATCATCATCGAACCGATCCGCATGGAATGGCACCTCAGCGACTTTCAGCTGGGGATCATCGGTACCGCATTCACCCTCGTTTATGCCATTGCCGGCCTGCCTCTGGGACGGATGGCCGATACCGGTTCGCGCAGTAAATTGATGGGCTGGGGCCTGGCGGCGTGGAGCGGGCTGACAGCGGTCAACGGACTGGTGGGGAGTTTCTGGGCTTTCCTGATCGTGCGCATGGGCATCGGCATCGGTGAAGCCAGTTACGCACCGGCCGCCAACTCTCTGATCGGCGACCTGTTCCCGGCCCACCGTCGGGCGCGGGCGATGGGCATTTTCATGCTCGGCTTGCCACTGGGGTTGCTGTTGGCGTTCTTCACCATCGGCGCCATGGTCAAGGCGTTCGACAGCTGGCGCGCGCCGTTCTTTATCGCGGCAGTGCCGGGGCTGATCCTGGCGGTCTTCATGTTCTACATCAAAGAACCGAAACGCGGCGCCGCAGAGAGTGTGCAAGTCTCGCAGGAGCGCGTAGACCGGCCGATCCGTCGGGTGCTGGCGGTGCCGACTTTCCTGTGGCTGGTGATGGCGGGGCTGTGCTTCAACTTCGCCACGTATGCCTGCAACTCGTTTCTGGTGCCGATGCTGCAGCGCTATTTCCTGATGCCGTTACAGGAAGCGGCGGTGGCGACCGGGGTGATCGTCGGCGTGACCGGGTTGTTCGGCCTGACAGTGGGCGGTTGGGTCGCGGACAAGATTCACCAGCGGGTGGCCAATGGGCGACTGCTGTTTGCCGCGTTCAGCTTGATCATCTCGACGGTGTGCACGGCTTGGGCGCTGCATTCCGGGCGGATCGAGATCGGGGTATTTGTGGCGGTGTTCAGTGTGGGCTGGCTGTTTGCTTACAACTTCTACACCTGCGTTTACACCGCCATTCAGGACGTCGTCGAGCCGCGCTTGCGGGCTACGGCCATGGCGCTGTTCTTTGCCGGGTTGTATTTGCTGGGTGGTGGTTTGGGACCTGTGGTGGTGGGCGCATTGTCCGACCACTTTGCGCATACGGCGATGCTCTCGGCCGGTGCCGAGCAGATGACCGAGGCGTTCAAGGCTGTCGGCTTGCATGACGCGATGTATTTGATCCCGGTGGCGCTGTTTTTCACCATGGTGTTTCTGTTCCTGGCTTCGCGGTGTTTTGTGCGCGATGCCAAGCGGATGAAGGAAGGGTTGGTGGCGGTGGTTGAGCCTGTGGGGGCTGCGGTGACTGCATGATAGCCTTCGCGAGCAAGCCCGCTCCCACAGTTGACCGAGTTCTTTCAGGAGAAATGCGGTCGAATGTGGGAGCGGGCTTGCTCGCGAAGAGGCCATCAGCAGCACAGCAACAATCAAGCAGACAAAAAAAGGCCCGCATCACTGCGGGCCTTCTTTGTTTTAGCGGGGCAGAGCAGGGGACTTAGCCCGCCACCAACACCCGAATCGCTTCCAGTCGCAGCGCAGCCTTGTCGAGCATGGCAAGGCCTTGCTCGCGTTGTTTGCGCAGGGCAATCAGTTCGCTGTCGCGCACCGTCGGGTTGACCGCTTGCAACGCGGTCAGGCGCGCCAGTTCTTCGTCGGTGTCGGCGGCCAGACGACGTTGCGCCTCAGCCACACGCTCGGCGTGACGCGGGAAGATCTTCTCTTCGCCGGCGTTGATCCGTGGCGTCAGCTGATCGCGCTGGGCCTGGATGAACTTGTTGGCGCTGGCACGCGGCACGCTTTCCAGCTGATCGTTAAGGGTTTCGAACGACACACGGGCCGACAGGTCGTTGCCATTAGCATCGAGCAGGCAGCGCAGGGCGGCCGGTGGCAGGTAACGGCCCAGTTGCAGCGAGCGCGGGGCAACCACTTCGCTGACGTAGAGCAGTTCGAGCAACACGGTGCCAGGTTTCAGCGCCTTGTTCTTGATCAGCGCCACGGCGGTGTTGCCCATGGAACCGGACAAGACCAGGTCCATGCCGCCCTGAACCATCGGGTGTTCCCAGGTAATGAACTGCATGTCTTCGCGAGACAGCGCCTGATTGCGGTCGTAAGTGATGGTCACGCCTTCGTCGTCGCCCAGCGGGAAGCTGGCGTCGAGCATTTTTTCGCTCGGCTTGAGGATCAGCGCGTTTTCCGAGTGGTCTTCGCTGTCGATGCCGAACGCGTCGAACAAGGTTTCCATGTAGATCGGCAGGGCGAACTGATCGTCTTGCTCAAGGATGTCCTCGACCAGTGCATCACCTTCGCCAGCGCCGCCGGAATTGAGTTCCAGCAAGCGGTCGCGGCCGGTGTGCAGCTCGGCTTCCAGGCGTTCGCGCTCGGCGCGGGCTTCGTCGATCAGTGCTTGCCACTCGCCGTCGTCGGCATTTTCCAGCAGCGGCAGCAGGCGCGGGCCGAACTGATGCTGCAGGGCGTTGCCGGTCGGGCAGGTGTTGAGGAACGCGTTCAGCGCTTCGTGGTACCACTGGAACAGACGCTCTTGCGGGCTGGTTTCCAGGTACGGCACGTGCAGTTCGATGATGTGCTTCTGGCCGATCCGGTCCAGACGACCGATACGCTGCTCCAGCAGGTCCGGGTGCGAGGGCAGATCGAACAGCACCAGGTGGTGCGAGAACTGGAAGTTACGACCTTCACTGCCGATTTCCGAGCAGATCAGCACTTGCGCGCCAAATTCTTCGTCGGCGAAGTAGGCGGCGGCGCGGTCACGCTCGAGGATGTTCATGCCTTCGTGGAACACCGTGGCCGGGATGCCGGAACGCACGCGCAGGGCGTCTTCCAGGTCCATGGCGGTTTCGGCGTGGGCGCAGATCACCAGTACTTTGGTGCGCTTGAGCATCTTCAGCGTGTCGATCAGCCACTCGACGCGCGGGTCGAATTTCCACCAGCGTTCTTCTTCGTTGGCGTCCGGCTGAGCCTGGAAGCTGACTTCCGGGTACAGCTCGGCGTGATCACCCAATGGCAATTCGAGGTATTCGTCCGGGCACGGCAGCGGGTACGGATGCAGCTTGCGCTCCGGGAAGCCCTGAACGGCGGCGCGGGTGTTGCGGAACAGCACGCGGCCGGTGCCGTGGCGGTCGAGCAGTTCGCGGACCAGACGGGCGCTGGCCTCGATGTCGCCATCGTTGACAGCGGCCAGCAGCGCCTCGCCTTCGTTGCCGAGGAAACCGTGAATGGTCTTGTGCGCTTCAGGCGACAGGCGCCCCTTGTCCAGCAGCTCCTGAACGGCTTCGGCCACCGGGCGATAGTTTTCGCTCTCGGCGCGGAAGGCGTGCAGGTCATGGAAACGGTTCGGGTCGAGCAGGCGCAGACGCGCAAAGTGGCTGTCCTGACCCAGTTGCTCCGGGGTCGCTGTCAGCAGCAAAACGCCGGGAATGACTTCGGCCAGTTGTTCTACCAGCGAGTATTCCGGGCTGGCCTTGTCCTCATGCCACACCAGGTGGTGGGCTTCGTCGACAACCATCAGGTCCCAACCGGCGGCGAACAGTGCGTCCTGGGCCTTCTCGTCTTCCACCAGCCACTCGAGTGCAACCAGCGCGAGCTGGGTGTCTTCGAACGGGTTGGCGGCATCGCTTTCGATGAAGCGTTCTTCGTCGAACAGCGCGACTTGCAGGTTGAAGCGGCGGCGCATCTCCACCAGCCACTGGTGCTGCAGGTTCTCCGGAACCAGGATCAGCACGCGGTTGGCGCGGCCCGAGAGCAGTTGGCGATGGATCACCAGACCGGCTTCGATGGTTTTGCCCAGGCCCACTTCGTCTGCCAGCAAAACCCTCGGCGCAATGCGGTCGGCGACTTCACGGGCGATGTGCAACTGGTGCGCGATCGGTTGCGCACGCACGCCACCGAGGCCCCAAAGCGCGGACTGCAACTGGCGACTAGTGTGTTCCAGGGTGTTGTATCGCAGTGAGAACCAGGCCAGCGGGTCGATCTGCCCAGCGAACAAACGATCGCTGGCCAGACGGAACTGAATGAAGTTCGACAGTTGGGTTTCCGGCAGGGTAACCACTTCGTTATGCCCGTTGAGGCCGTGGTAAACCAGCAGGCCGTCGACGTCGTCGACTTCTTGTACGGTCAGTTTCCAGCCTTCGAAGTGAGTGATCGAGTCACCCGGCGAAAACCGCACGCGGGTAAGGGGCGCATTCCGTAGCGCGTACTGGCGAGTCTCGCCAGTGGCCGGGTAGAGCACGGTCAACAAGCGGCCGTCCTGTGCCAGAACGGTGCCTAAACCCAGCTCGGCTTCGCTGTCACTGATCCAGCGTTGCCCCGGTTGATACTGCTGCGCCATGCTGCCTGACTCCCACCTTGAAAAAGCGGGCTATCTTAACGGAATGAGGGCTTCAGGGCCAAAGGACTCTCATAAAAACTCGCAGTCTTACGTTAGTCCAACGATGCAGCGCTTGCAGGTCGGGGCACCTATTCGTGCCAAACGGGTCACAGTTTGCGACCGATGGCTCAAGTCGGCATCCCCGCAGCCGACAGCCTGCTGACAGGAGACTAATAATTATGCTGCCACCGATGCTCCCCTTGAGTGCCGTGCCAATCACCTCACAGCAGGATCCGATTCGTCAGCGGCCGGATATTCCCCCCGTGGTGCCGGTGCAGGAAAGTTCCAGCGAAAGCACCATCGACCTGCAACAGCGCGATCCGGAAGAGGCGGCGTTTCAGCTGCGCGAGGAACAGCGCCGCAAGCAAGAGCGGGAGCGACGCCGCCGTGAGGCGGATGAAGATCCCGAGGAACATCTGGCGGTGCCCGGTGACGAGCTTAATGCCGACAACACCGTGCCGGTCGCGCCGTTGATGGAAGATCAGCCGCGCCAAGGGTTGTGGGTCGATATCCAGATTTGAGGTTGCGGCTGGTCAGCGCTGCTGCCAGACCTCATTATTGCGACAAACCTGCCAAACGATGTACTGAGCACCATGAGCCAAGACGACAAACTGATCGACCTCAATGCCGAACGCGCCAAGCGGGTTCATGACCTTAATGAAAAGCGCCTGAACGAAGTGCGCCAAGCGTTCGAGCACGCCATGCCGTTGGGTAAAGCGAAGAAAAAACCGAAGAACAAACCGAAAAAGCGTTGAAACACCCTGCATCGGTTGATGCAGGTCAGTTATTTCCCCTCCTTTACGCCCAGTCTCGGGCGACATTGATCCCGGTCAATTTCTTCTCCTGTCTGATTGGTTAACTTAGCCTCATCGCAACAAGGCAAGTGCAGGAGGCCAGTCATGTTTTTCGACAACGTGGTGATCGCCGGAGTGCTGACAGTCGGCCTCATGGTTCTGTTTTTTGCAGGGTTTGGATTTTTTATCTGGAAGGATTCGCATAAGCGCAAACCGTAGGTCTTTCTGGAAGCAATGAGCACGCAAGGCATTTTGGGCAACTTCGGTTGCCCTTTTTTTTGTGTCTGAAAATCTATCTATACCGAAATGCCGGCAATAAAAAGGCGCGAACCTCACGGAACGCGCCTTTTTTAGCCGCGATACATCAGCTGCCCAGTGCCTTCGACGCCAGCCAGAACAGGCCGGCCGATAGGGCCACTGTGGCTGGAAGGGTCAGGACCCAGGCCAGCAGGATGGTTTTGACGGTGCCACCTTGCAGGCCGCTTTTATTGGCGACCATGGTGCCGGCCACGCCCGACGACAGGACGTGGGTGGTGGAAACCGGCAGGCTGAAGATGTTGGCCAGGCCGATCATGCATGCGGTGGTGATCTGTGCAGACATGCCTTGAGCGTAGGTCATGCCTTGCTTGCCGATCTTCTCGCCGATGGTCAGAACCACGCGTTTCCAGCCGACCATGGTGCCCAGGCCGAGTGCCAGAGCGACCGCCAGAATCACCCAGAACGGGGCATATTCTGTGGTGGTTGTCAGGTCTTTGCGCAGCTTGTCCAGGTCAGCCTTTTCACGGGCGTTGAGGCCAGGCAGCTTGCCGACTTTCTTCGCCGTGTCGTCCAGGCAGAGTAGATAACGACGCACTTCGATGCGGCTTTCAGACGGCAGCGAGTGGTAGTCGGCTACACCTTTAAGGGTGCCGAGCAGGGCGGTGATGGTCGGCTCGGTCTGTTGCGGGTTGCAACGGAACTTCTCCGGCAGATCGCCTTCCACGCTTTTGCCCAGGGCCAGGTACTCACCCAGCGTTTCGGCATTGCGCTTGTAGAACTGACTCAGGTGCAGGGTCGCATCGCGGGTCCGCTCGATCTGGTAAGTCGTGCTGCTCAGGTCGAGTACGAACTGCGCCGGCACTATACCGATCAGCACCAGCATGATCAGGCCGATGCCTTTCTGGCCATCGTTGGAGCCGTGCACGAAGCTCACGGCCATGGCCGAAATGACCAGCACCAGGCGGTTCCAGAACGGCGGGTGTTTCTTGTCGTCGATCTTGCGGCGCTGTTCCGGCGTCTTGTGCATCTTCGACAGTGGACGCCACCATTTAAGGCCGATCAATATCAGTGCGGCGACCAGGAAGCCCGCCATCGGCGAGAACACCAGGGAGGCACCGATATCGATCGCCTTCTGCCAGTTCACGCCATCGGCCAACGGAATGTCGTTGATCAGGGCGTTGGCCAGGCCGACACCGAGGATCGAACCGATCAGCGTGTGGGAGCTGGAGGCGGGGATACCGAAGTACCAGGTGCCCAGGTTCCAGGTAATGGCGGCGGCAAGCAACGAGAACACCATGGCCAGCCCGTGACCGGTGTTCACATTGATCAGCAGCTCTACCGGCAGCAGGTGGACGATGGCATACGCCACGCCCACACCGCCCAGCAGCACGCCGAGAAAGTTGAACACACCGGAAAAGAACACCGCCAGATGAGGCGGCATGGCTTTGGTGTAGATAACAGTGGCCACCGCGTTAGCGGTGTCATGAAAGCCGTTGATGAACTCGAAGGCGAGGACAAAGGCCAGGGCGAGCAAGAGGCTCACAAGCACCCAAGCATCTAGTCCGCTGAATAAATCGATCATGAAGGTTTTCTGACCCGGTCGTAAGGGGGCGCGATTATGCCAGAAAAGACTGCTAATCGATGCACTAGGTGCTCATCGGTAACATTCTTCAATGAATTAATTTGTGGCAGCACCCCAAGCCCCAGGTTTTTACTGGGTTTTGCAAGTCATTGAGTTTCTTTGAAAAGGCCGCAGCCACAAGGCGTCCTCTCGTAGGAGCAAGAGGTTTTAACGCTTGTGTGAAATATCTGAAAAGAGGGCCAGACATGCGCCATTTGCCTCATCCGGTGGGTGAGGTGGCCGCTGCCCGCTCGTAGCGGGCGCGAAAGGCATCATCGATACATCCCGTTTTTACCGGGTGCAGACGCAGA
This sequence comes from Pseudomonas sp. ANT_J28, assembly GCF_008370005.1. Lineage (NCBI taxonomy): Bacteria > Pseudomonadati > Pseudomonadota > Gammaproteobacteria > Pseudomonadales > Pseudomonadaceae > Pseudomonas > Pseudomonas sp. ANT_J28. The sequence continues at coordinate 154,023 of NZ_VOBM01000008.1, read as the reverse complement.
CCCTTGAAAGGATTCAGGCGACGGCTTATGGCTCTTCGGCTTTGAGTTCCTTTTCCATTTTCTGCAATTCTTGAGTGAAAGCCTGATCCTGAACGGTGGCGCGTTTACGCCAGGGTTTGCGTTCCGGTTCGGGCTGAGCGGCGTAGGTGGTGACTTCCCCGCCGTAAACTTCCTTGTAACGTTGTTCCTTGCGCTCAAGTTCCGCGCGCAGTTCGTCTTTCGTCACAGTGCTACCTGATTGAGTTGAGATAAATTCTGGTGAAACGCGCTGCATCAAATGTATTTGACCACGCTCGCCGAAAGGACAAGACCCGCAAAGGGATCATTTTTCACGGCATTGCGATCAATTACTTCCATGTTGCAGGCGGCCACGGCACCAGAGATAAACAGCTGACGTAGCATCAGTTCCTGTTCCAGCGAACGCCTTGGCCAAGCATATGAAATAATGTCAGGCGCTTGCTGCGGGTAACGGCGATGGAACATCGCGCTACCGGTGGCGGAATCGGCAATTAAAAACCGGACACCACTGAATTGCATTATAGCGGTCGATTCGAAGAACACTATCGCCAAAGAGTTAAAAGTGGGTCTTGATGTGTGATTGTTTTGTTACTCGCAACTTGATACGGCTAACTAGGTCGTACGGCGGAACGACGTTACAGTGATGCCTTTCTGACGCCATTAAGTCGAACAAGTTAGGACAATTACATCGACCCTTCTAGTCTGCGTCAGAGCCAGTGTAAAAACAGGTGAAAGCCCGTTGAATAATCGGCTGGTCCGATTGCGATTATCGGTCGACGGTTCGATAATCGAACAGTCTTGGCTGTCCGGGGTTGTGTGAGGGACCGGCTGACGCTTGTAATAGCCGCTGAACCGTGTGGGAAAAGGACCTTATATGAACGATCAAATGCGCAATTCCTTCGCTTCAGTGGCGCCGCCGATCGTTGCCTCGCCCGCCAAGCGGATCCAGGCACTGACCGGTGACCCGGATTTCATGACATCCCTGGCCCGTGGCCTGGCCGTGGTGCAAGCGTTCCAGGAGCGCAAACGTCATCTCACCATCGCACAGATCAGTCACCGCACGGAAATTCCCCGCGCCGCTGTGCGACGTTGCCTGCACACGCTGATCAAACTCGGCTACGCCACCACCGACGGCCGCACGTATTCGCTGCTGCCAAAAGTACTTACGCTTGGCCATGCCTATGTGTCCTCGACGCCGCTGGCGGTTTCCGCTCAGCCCTACCTGGACCGCATGAGTGAGCAACTTCATGAAGCCTGCAACATGGCCACTCTGGAGGGCGATGACATCTTGTACATCGCTCGTTCGGCCACCACCCAGCGACTGATTTCCGTTGACCTGTCGGTGGGTGGACGTCTGCCGGCCTATTGCACCTCGATGGGGCGGATTCTTCTCGCGGCGCTGGACGATACGTCACTGCGCGAGTACCTCGACCATGCAGAGCTGCAAGCCAAGACCAGCCGAACCCTGCACACCCCCGAGGCGTTACTCGAATGCCTGCAAGAGGTGCGGCAGCAAGGCTGGTGCATCGTCGATCAGGAGCTGGAACAAGGCCTGCGCTCGATTGCCGTTCCGGTGTACGACGCTTCCGGCCAAGTGGTCGCGGCGCTAAATGTCAGTACCCACGCCGGCCGAGTCAGCCGCAACGAGCTGGAACAACGTTTCCTGCCCGGCCTTCTGAGCGCGAGTCGCGACCTCAGCGCGCAACTCTTCGCCTAAGCTGTTCGATAAACGCACAGAGTCGCGTTTATCGAATTGACGCTCTTTCCCCAAGATCACTAATGTCGCGGCAGCGCCAGCCTTGGCTGGCTCCCGTCCGACTGCGTTCTTTGCGTGGAATAAAAATAATGAACCAGCCCCAGTCTGCTGTAGGAAACTGCCTCGACGTGCAGTCCTTCATCAATGCTCAACCCATTTCGCGCTACCAATGGCGAGTGGTGATCCTGTGTTTCCTGATTGTTTTCCTCGATGGCCTCGACACGGCGGCCATGGGCTTCATCGCGCCCGCCCTGTCTCAGGATTGGGGCATCGACCGCGCCAGTCTCGGCCCGGTGATGAGCGCGGCGTTGATCGGCATGGTCTTCGGCGCACTGGGTTCTGGCCCATTGGCCGACCGCTTCGGGCGAAAAGTCGTACTGGTAGGCGCGGTGCTGTTGTTCGGCGCGTTCAGCCTGGCTTCGGCTTACAGCACCAACGTCGATCAGCTGCTGGTACTGCGTTTCCTCACCGGCCTGGGCCTTGGCGCCGGCATGCCGAACGCCACGACGCTGTTGTCCGAATACACCCCGGAGCGCAAAAAATCCCTGCTGGTGACCAGCATGTTCTGCGGTTTCAACCTCGGCATGGCCGGTGGCGGTTTCATCTCCGCCAAACTGATTCCAGCCTTTGGTTGGCACAGTCTGCTGCTGATCGGCGGGATTTTGCCGCTGATCCTCGCCGTCGTATTGCTGTTCTGGCTGCCGGAATCGGCGCGTTACCTCGTCGTCCGCAATCGCGGGACTGACAAAGTGCGCAAGACCCTGGCGCCCATCGATCCAATCGTCGTCGCCCAGGCTTCCAGCTTCAGCGTGCCGGAACAGAAAAACGTGAAGGCCCGCAACGTGTTCGCAGTGATCTTCTCCGGCACTTACAGCACCGGCACCTTGTTGCTGTGGCTGACCTACTTCATGGGGCTGGTGATCGTTTATCTGCTGACCAGTTGGCTGCCGACGCTGATGCGTGACAGCGGCGCGAGCATGGAGCAGGCGGCATTCATTGGTGCGTTGTTCCAGTTTGGCGGGGTATTGAGTGCGGTGGGCGTGGGCTGGGCGATGGACCGGTTCAATCCGCACAAGGTTATCGGCATTTTCTATCTATTCGCCGGGGTATTTGCCTACGCGGTAGGGCACAGCCTGGGCAACATCACGCTATTGGCGACGTTGGTGCTGGTGGCCGGGATGTGCGTCAACGGCGCGCAATCGGCGATGCCTTCACTGGCGGCGCGGTTTTATCCGACGCAGGGGCGGGCGACCGGGGTGTCGTGGATGCTCGGGATTGGCCGCTTTGGCGCGATCCTTGGTGCTTGGATGGGCGCAACCCTACTGGGCCTGGGCTGGAACTTCGAGCAGGTGCTGACCGCGCTGGTGATTCCAGCGGCATTGGCGACCACGGCAGTGGTGATCAAGGGCATGGTCAGCCATGCGGATGCGACTTGAGTCCAGGGTTCTGGTGATCGGTAGCCAGACAACAATCTGTTCGATAAACGAACACTCAGTCGATTATCGGATTGTTTGGCGTTTTTCAGGGGCTTACTCTTCATTCATTCCGGCGCTGCGCATCGCGCCTTTTTCTTCCACTGTCGGTTCATAACAAAACGGGAGCCTGCCCCATGGCTGAAATCCTTTCGCTGCACGACGCGGTGAAGCAATTCGTTAACGACGGCGATACGGTCGCGCTCGAAGGCTTCACACACCTGATCCCTACGGCGGCGGGTCACGAAATCATTCGCCAGGGCAAGAAAGACCTGACCCTGGTGCGGATGACGCCTGACCTGATCTACGACCAGTTGATCGGCGCCGGTTGTGCTCGCAAGCTGATTTTCTCCTGGGGCGGTAACCCGGGTGTCGGTTCGCTGCATCGCCTGCGTGACGCCGTCGAGAAGCAGTGGCCGCACGCGCTGGAAATCGAAGAGCACAGCCACGCCGACCTGGCCAATGCCTACGTCGCTGGCGCTTCCGGCCTACCGTTCGCGGTGCTGCGTGCCTACGCCGGCTCCGACCTGCCAAAGGTCAACCCGCTGATCAAGACGGTCACCTGCCCATTCACTGGCGAAGTGCTCGCGGCCGTGCCTTCGGTGCGCCCGGACATCACCGTGATTCACGCGCAGAAAGCTGACCGCAAAGGCAACGTTTTGCTCTGGGGCATTCTCGGCGTGCAGAAAGAAGCCGCACTGGCCGCCAAGCGCTGCATCGTTACCGTCGAGGAAATCGTCGACGACCTCAATGCACCGATGAACTCCTGCGTTCTGCCGACCTGGGCGTTAAGCGCGGTCTGCCACGTTCCCGGCGGTGCGCATCCGTCTTACGCTCACGGCTACAACGAACGTGATAACCGTTTCTACCAGGCTTGGGACCCGATTGCCCGCGACCGTGAAACCTTCACCGCGTGGATCAACGAGTACATCCACGGCTGCGCTGACTTCAGCGAGTTCCAGGCCAAACTGGCCGCTGCTTCGGAGGCCAAGTAATGACTTACACCACCAATGAAATGATGACCGTCGCCGCTGCCCGCCGTCTGAAAAACGGTTCGGTGTGCTTCGTGGGCATCGGCCTGCCGTCGAAAGCCGCCAACCTGGCGCGTCTGACTTCCTCGCCGGATGTAGTCCTTATCTATGAATCGGGTCCGATCGGTGCCAAGCCGAGCGTACTGCCGCTGTCGATCGGTGACGGTGAGCTGGCGGAAACCGCTGACACCGTCGTCCCGACCGGTGAGATTTTTCGCTATTGGTTGCAAGGCGGGCGCATCGACGTCGGTTTCCTCGGCGCCGCGCAAGTCGACCGCTTCGGCAATATCAACACCACCGTGGTGGGCGACTACCATCAGCCGAAAGTTCGCCTGCCGGGTGCTGGCGGTGCGCCGGAGATCGCTGGCTCGGCGAAAAGCGTGCTGATCATCCTCAAGCAGTCGGCGCGTTCCTTTGTCGACAAACTCGACTTCATTACCTCGGTCGGCCATGGCGAGGGCGGTGATTCGCGCAAGCGTCTCGGCCTGCCGGGCGCCGGTCCGGTCGGCATCATCACTGACTTGTGCATCATGGAGCCGGAAGCGGATACCCATGAATTCGTGGTCACCGCGCTGCACCCAGGGGTGACCCGTGAACAAGTGGTCGCCGCAACCGGTTGGGCGATTCGCTTCGCCGAGCATGTTGAAAACACTGCTGAGCCGACCGAGGTTGAACTGAAGGCGCTCAGGGATCTGGAAGCCCGCACCGCAGCCGCCCACGGCCAAGCACCCGGAGAAGCCTGATGCGTGACGTTTATATCTGCGATGCAATTCGCACCCCCATCGGCCGTTTCGGCGGTGGCCTGTCGGCGGTTCGCGCCGACGACCTGGCCGCCGTACCGATCAAGGCACTGATGGAGCGCAACCCTTCGGTGGACTGGAACGCAGTGGACGAGGTGTTCCTCGGCTGCGCCAACCAGGCCGGAGAAGACAACCGCAACGTGGCGCGCATGGCGCTGTTGCTGGCGGGCCTGCCGGAAACCATTCCGGGCGTGACCCTCAATCGCCTCTGCGCCTCGGGTATGGATGCCATCGGCACTGCATTTCGGGCGATCGCCAGTGGCGAGATGGAGCTGGCGATTGCCGGCGGCGTCGAGTCAATGTCCCGCGCACCGTTCGTGATGGGCAAGGCTGATGCGGCGTTTTCGCGCAACATGAAGCTGGAAGACACCACCATCGGCTGGCGTTTCATCAACCCGCTGATGAAAGCCCAATACGGCGTGGATGCGATGCCGCAGACCGCCGACAACGTGGCTGATGATTACGAAATTTCCCGCGAGGATCAGGACGCTTTCGCACTGCGCAGCCAGCAACGGACAGCCGCCGCGCAGGCCGCAGGATTTTTCGCCGAAGAAATCGTTGAAGTGCGCATTGCCCATAAGAAGGGTGAAAGTGTCGTCAGCCAGGATGAGCATCCTCGCGCCGACACCACGCTGGAAACCCTGGCCAAACTCAAACCGGTCAACGGTCCTGACAAAACCGTCACCGCCGGGAATGCCTCGGGCGTGAACGACGGTGCGGCGGCGTTGATTTTGGCGTCCGCCGAAGCGGTGAAGAAACACGGCTTGACCGCCCGCGCCAAAGTGCTGGGCATGTCGAGTGCCGGTGTTGCTCCTCGGGTGATGGGCATCGGCCCGGTGCCTGCGGTGCGCAAACTGACCGAACGTCTCGGCCTGGCCGTCAGCGATTTCGACGTGATCGAACTCAACGAAGCGTTCGCCAGCCAGGGTTTGGCGGTGCTGCGGGAGCTGGGGCTGGCGGACGACGCGGCCCAGGTCAATCCGAACGGTGGCGCCATTGCCTTGGGCCATCCGTTGGGCATGAGCGGCGCCCGCCTGGTACTGACCGCGCTGCATCAGCTGGAAAAGACCGGTGGCAAGAAAGGTCTGGCAACCATGTGCGTCGGCGTGGGCCAGGGTCTGGCCTTGGCGATCGAACGGGTCTGACGCGCAGCGTTGATGAATAAGAACTGAGGAATGCTTCATGACTGACAAGCCTGGTTACCGCCGCCCGCAAGAGGGCACCCAGCCGGACTACCTGCACCCGGCCTATCAATCCACCAACCGTCGCTCGCCGTCCAAGCCGTTGGTGTTTTTGCCCCATTCGTTGTCGGAAATTACCGGTCCGACCATCGGTGCTGAGCGCATTCAGGCGCAGGACAACGACCTGACCGCCCAGCACAAGGGCGAACCACTGGGCGAGCGCATCATCATTCACGGCCGCGTGCTGGATGAAGATGGTTTGCCGGTGCCGGGCATTCTGGTGGAGATCTGGCAGGCCAACGCCGCCGGTCGCTACAACCATGATCGTGACTTGCACGACGCGCCGCTGGACCCGAATTTCACTGGCACCGGCCGCACCGTGACCGACGCCGATGGCGGGTACCAGTTCCAGACCATCAAGCCCGGCGCCTACCCATGGGGCAACCACCACAACGCGTGGCGCCCGGCGCACATCCATTTCTCACTGTTCGGGCCGAGCATTCTGACGCGCCTGGTCACGCAGATGTATTTCCCGGGCGATCCGCTGCTGGCGTATGACCCGATCTACAACTGCGTACCGGATACCAGCGCCAAAGAGCGTTTGATCGCCAGTTTCGACCTGGAAAAAACCATCCCTTCCTATGCCCTCGGTTATCGCTGGGACATCGTCTTGCGTGGCCGCGAAGCCACGCCGATGGAGAAATAAGATGACGCTGAATGCGACCACATCCCACACCGTCGGGCCGTATTACCACATCGGCCTGACCTGGCTGAACCGCGAAACCCTGACCGTCGAACACACCCTGGGAGAGCGCGTGGCGATCACCGGGCAAGTCATCGATGGCAACGGCGACGTCGTCAACGACGCAATGCTGGAAGTCTGGCAAGCCAACGCCGCTGGCAAGTATGACCATCCCGAAGACGATCAGGACAAACCCCTGGACCCGAACTTCGAAGGGTTTGGCCGGGTGCCGGTGGATGCGCAAGGGCGCTTTCGTTTCACCACGATCAAGCCGGGCACGGTGGAAGGCTTGAACGGCACGACTCAGGCGCCGCATCTGGTGGTGCTGGTGTTTGCTCGTGGGCTGGTGAAACACTTGCTGACGCGGATTTACTTTGATGGCGAACCGGCCAACGTGGCGGATCCGCTGCTGGAATGTGTGCCGGCAGAACGTCGCAGCACCTTGTTGGCGAAGAAGGATGCGTCCGGTGTGTACCAGTGGAATGTGATCTTGCAGGGCACCGATGCCGAGACGGTGTTCTTCGACTATTGAGTAAACACCACAACCCCTGTGGGAGCGGGCTTGCTCGCGAAGGCGTCGTGTCAGTCGATATCAATGTTGCCTGACACACCGCTTTCGCGAGCAAGCCCGCTCCCACAGGGGGATCTGTGTTGCTAATGCTTCTGTGGAACGGGACTGTTGCAAAGTGTGTCTAGACTCTCACAGTCCCCATTGAGCAAAAAACAATGACAACTGACACCACTACTACTACAGCGCACTACACCGGAGAAGAGCGCAGCAAAAGGATCTTCGCGATTGTCGGCGCCTCGTCCGGCAACCTCGTCGAATGGTTCGACTTCTACGTCTACGCCTTCTGCGCGATTTATTTCGCCCCTGCCTTTTTTCCGTCCGATAACCCGACTGTGCAGCTTGTGAATACGGCTGGCGTATTCGCCGCCGGGTTCCTGATGCGGCCTATCGGCGGCTGGATCTTCGGCCGGCTGGCGGACAAGCACGGGCGCAAGAATTCGATGTTGATCTCGATTCTGATGATGTGCTTCGGTTCGTTGCTCATCGCTTGCCTGCCGACCTACAAGGACATCGGCGTCTGGGCGCCGATCATGCTGCTGTTCGCCCGCTTGATCCAGGGCCTGTCGGTGGGCGGTGAGTACGGCACCACCGCGACCTATATGAGTGAAGTGGCCCTCAAGGGCCAGCGCGGTTTCTTCGCCTCGTTCCAGTACGTGACGCTGATCGGTGGGCAACTGCTGGCGGTGTCGCTGGTGGTAATCCTGCAACAGTTCCTCACTGAGGATGATTTGCGCGCCTATGGCTGGCGGATCCCGTTTGTCGTCGGTGCGTTGGCGGCGTTGATTTCGCTGTTCCTGCGCCGTTCGCTCAAGGAAACCACCAGCAAGGAAATGCGCGAAAACAAGGACGCCGGCAGCATCCGTGCGCTGTTTCGCGACCACAAGGCGGCGTTCATTACCGTGCTCGGTTACACCGCCGGTGGCTCGCTGATTTTCTACACCTTCACCACGTACATGCAGAAGTACCTGGTGAACACCGCCGGCATGCAGGCCAAGACCGCCAGCTACATCATGACCGGCGCGCTGTTCCTTTATATGTGCATGCAGCCGTTGTTCGGCATGCTCGCGGACAAGATCGGCCGACGTAATTCGATGCTGTGGTTCGGCGCTCTGGGGACGTTGTTCACCGTGCCGATCCTGCTGAGCCTGAAAAGCGTCAGCAGTCCGTTTCTGGCGTTTGTGCTGATTACTGTAGCGCTGGCGATCGTCAGTTTTTACACCTCCATCAGTGGCCTGGTAAAAGCCGAAATGTTCCCGCCGGAAGTGCGCGCCTTGGGCGTCGGCCTGGCGTATGCGGTGGCGAATGCAATCTTCGGCGGTTCGGCGGAATACGTGGCCCTGAGCCTCAAAGCCGGGGGCATTGAAAACTCCTTCTACTGGTACGTGACGGTGATGATGGCGGTGGCGTTCCTGTTCAGCCTGCGCTTGCCGAAACAGGCGAAGTATTTGGAAAACGACCTTTGATCTTCACCCGTGGGCCTGACCGGCCCACGCCTCCAGGGACTGTTTATGAACGAGCGACCGGGCAATCAATTGTTCGATGCCTATTTCACTGCCCGCGACATGCGTGAGGTGTTCTGCGATCAGGGTCGGGTTCAAGCGATGCTTGATTTTGAAGCGGCGCTGGCCTGGGCCGAGGCGCGGGTCGGGCTGATTCCGCAAACGGCTGTCGCGTCGATTGAAGCGGCCTGTCAGGCCGGGCATTACGACTTCGCCGCTCTTGGCGAGGCGATTGCCACGGCCGGCAATTCGGCGATTCCGTTGGTTAAGGCGCTGGGTAAACAGATTGCGGCCAGCAACGCCGAAGCCGAGCGCTATGTGCATCTGGGCGCGACCAGCCAGGACGTGATGGACACCGGTCTGGTGTTGCAACTGCGTGGCGCGCTGGAGCTGATCGAAAGCGATCTGGCTCAACTGGGCGAAATCCTCTCGACCCAATCCCAGCGCTATGTCGCCACACCACTGGCCGGACGCACCTGGTTGCAGCACGCGACGCCCGTCACCCTCGGTATGAAAATCGCCGGTTGGCTGGGCGCTGTCACTCGCAGTCGTCAGCGCCTGCGGGAACTCAAGCCGCGACTGCTGGTGCTGCAATTCGGCGGCGCCTCTGGAACCCTCGCGGCCCTCGGCGAGCAGGCAATGCCGATTGCCCAAGCGCTGGCTGAAGAATTGAAACTGACACTGCCGGATCAACCTTGGCACACCCAGCGAGACCGCTTGGTGGAGTTCGGCTCGGTACTGGGATTGATCGCTGGCAGTCTCGGCAAACTGGGCCGTGACATCAGCCTGTTGATGCAGTCCGAAGCCGCTGAAGTGTTCGAACCCTCGGCGCCGGGCAAGGGTGGTTCTTCGACCATGCCGCACAAACGCAACCCGGTGGGCGCGGCGGTGTTGATCGGTGCTGCGACGCGCGTTCCGGGTTTGCTCTCGACGCTGTTCAGCGCCATGCCTCAAGAACACGAGCGCAGCCTGGGCCTGTGGCATGCCGAGTGGGAAACCCTGCCGGAGATTTGCTGCCTGGTGTCCGGCAGCCTGAAACAAGCGTTGCTGGTGGCGGATGGACTGGAAGTGGACGCCGAGCGCATGGCCCGCAACCTTGATCTGACCCAAGGGCTGGTGCTCGCCGAAGCGGTGAGCATCGTCCTCGCTCAACGAGTGGGGCGCGACACTGCGCACCATTTGCTGGAGCAATGCTGCAAGCGAGCAGTGGCTGAACAACGTCATCTGCGAGCGGTGCTCGGCGACGAGCCGCAAGTAACCGCCGAACTGTCGAATGCTGAACTCGATCATCTGCTGGACCCCGCCCATTACCTCGGTCAGGCCCATACCTGGGTCGAGCGAGCGGTGGCTGAACATTCTGCGTTGACTGCCTGAAGGAGATTGCTGTGGCTTTCGTACAACTCGCCGAGGGCGAACTGCATTACCAACTCGATGGACCGGCTGATGCGCCGGTGCTGGTGCTGTCCAACTCGCTGGGTACCGACCTGCACATGTGGGAGGCGCAAGTTGCGGCGTTCACCGAGCATTTGCGCGTGCTGCGTTTCGACACCCGCGGGCATGGCAAATCGCTGGTCACGCCGGGGCCGTACAGCATCGAGCAACTGGGCCATGACGTGCTGGCGCTGCTGGATGCCTTGCACATCGAGCGCGCGCATTTCTGCGGTCTGTCCATGGGCGGGCTGATTGGTCAGTGGCTGGGGATCAACGCTGGCGATCGGCTGAACAAACTGGTGGTGTGCAACACCGCGGCAAAAATCGGCGATCCGTCGGTGTGGAACCCGCGCATTGAAACCGTGCTGCGTGACGGCCCGGCCGCCATGGTCGCCTTGCGTGATGCGTCGATTGCACGCTGGTTCACTGCGGTTTTTGCTGAAGCCAATCCTGCTGCCACGAAGAAGATTACTGACATGCTCGCCGCCACCTCGCCTGAAGGTTATGCCGCGAATTGTGCCGCCGTGCGCGATGCCGATTTCCGCGATCAGTTGTCCTCGATCCAGGTGCCGCTGCTGGTCATCGCCGGCACCGAAGACGCGGTCACGCCGCCGTCCGGCGGGCACTTCATTCAGGAACACGTACAGGGCGCCCAGTACGCCGAGTTCTACGCCGCGCACCTGTCCAACGTTCAGGCCGGTGCTGCGTTCAGCGACCGGGTGCTGGAATTTCTGTCAGACCATTGAGGGGCTTTTTGTGGACGAGAAACAACGTTACGACGAAGGCCTGAAAGTCCGCCGTGCCGTACTCGGCGACGCCCATGTCGACCGCAGCCTGAACGCGCTGACCGAGTTCAACTCGGAGTTTCAGGAAATGATCACCCGTCACGCCTGGGGCGACATCTGGACCCGTCCGGGACTGCCGCGCCATACCCGCAGCCTGATCACCATGGCCATGCTGATCGGCATGAACCGCAACGAAGAACTCAAACTGCACCTGCGTGCCGCCGCCAACAACGGCGTGACCCGCGGCGAGATCAAGGAAGTGATCATGCAGAGCGCGATCTACTGCGGCATTCCGGCGGCGAATGCGACGTTTCATTTGGCGGAGTCGGTGTGGGATGAGTTGGGGGTTGAATCGCGGGAGTGATCTTCTGGATTTATGTTGTCTGAGCTGACGCCATCGCGAGCAAGCTCGCTCCCACATTTAGTCCTGTGTTTACAGCAGGCTGATCGGATAGCTGACGATTAACCGGTTCTCATCGAACTCGTTGTTGCTGTAGTCGCGGCGAATGGTCGAGTTGCGCCATTTGACGTTCAGGTCTTTGAGCGCTCCGCTCTGCACGGTGTAACCCAGTTCGCTTTCGCGACCCCATTCCTTGCCGTCGGTGATGGTACCGGTGTGGACGTTGTCGCCGCTGATGTAGCGGTTCATCAGGGTCAGGCCGGGAATGCCGAGGGCGACGAAGTTGTAGTCATGCCGTACCTGCCAGGATTTTTCTTTCGCATTGTCATAACTGGCGTTGTAACTGTCGTTGGCCAGGGTGCCGCCGCTGGTGCCGTTGACCCGCATCCAGGCGTTGTCGCCGGTGAGTTTTTGCAGGCCGACATAGAAGGTGTTGCCGCCGTATTTGGCCGAGAACAGGCCCGACCACGTCTTGTTGTCCAGCTCGCCGGCCCGTGCGCTGCCGTCATCCTTGCCGTAGAAAAAATCGAGGTTGGCGCCCAGGGTCCAGTCGCCGATGGGCTGGCTGTGGATCAGATTCACGTACTGCTGGCTGTAGATGTCCTTGAGTTCGGCGTTCCACAAACCGATCTGGGTGCGCTTCTCGTTGAAGACGTATTCGCCGCCCTGAAAGTTGAAGCGGTCGGAGGTGAACGCTGGTTTTCCGGTCATCGACATGTCGCTCATGCTGCTGTCATTGCGCGGGCTGTTGGCGCGGAATTGGCCGCCATAGAGCGTCAGGCCGTTGATTTCCTTCGAGGTGATCTGGCCGCCGCGGAAGGTTTGCGGCAGGGAACGACCGTCGTCCGAACGCAGGATCGGCAGCACCGGCATCCATTCGCCCACCTTCACTTCGGTCTGCGACAGCTTGGCCTTCAACGCCACGTTGGTGCGCCCGAAGTTATCCGCCGGGCGACCGTCGTGATCCAGCGGCAGCAACTGCGTACCGCCGGTGCCTTTACCGCCGTCGAGTTTCACCGAGTACAGCCCCAGCACGTCCATGCCGAACCCAACGGTGCCCTGAGTGAACCCGGACTTGGCGTCGAGAATGAAACTTTGTGTCCACTCTTCTGCCTTGCCCTGAGCTTTGGTCGGGTTGGTGAAGTTGCGGTTGATGTAGAAGTTGCGCAGGTTCAGGTTGACCTTGGCACCTTCGACAAAGCCTGACTCCTCGGCCATGGCGGGCAGAGCCGTACTGGCCAGTGCAACGGCGATGAGGCTGGGGAACCAGTATTGAGTATTGGAAGGTGTCATGTGTTGGGGTCTCTCTAGTTTTTAGGCGTGAAACGGGGCGCTGCCGCAACCTGGGGTCGCAGGCGAAAATTTGAATTCGGGATAAAAACGAACGGGATCAGCCGGACAGGGCAGGGCGCGGGGGCATGGTGTCGAACCTGTTGTTATTGGTCTTGTGCGACGAATGGTGCGGGGGATGAGCGGGATGCTTCAATTGGTTAAAGAGGGTTTTGGGCGATTATCGAACAACAAAAGAGTTTTTCCGGCGCATAAAAAAGCCCACCAATCGGTGGGCTCCTTGTTTTACAGCGCTATCAGAACAACTTCAGCTTCGGCGCTTCTTCTTTCAACGGCTCGTTCTTCGCCGTCTGCTCGTTCCAGCCACCGCCCAGTGCCTTGTACAGATTGACGGCACTGACCAGCTGCGCCAGACGGTCGGTGATCAGCACCTGTTGGGCACTGAACAGCTGGCGCTGGGCATCGAGGAAGGTCAGGTTGCTGTCGACACCAATGCGATAACGACGCTCGGCCAGACGGTAGTAGTCCTGGTTCGCGGTGACGAAATCACGCTGGGCCTGCAACTGATCGGTGTAGGTCTGGCGGGCGGCCAGGCCATCGGCGACTTCCTGGAAGGCCGTTTGAATGGACTTCTCGTAGTTCGCCACGCCGATGTCTTTCTGGATTTTTGAATAATCCAGGCTGGCGCGCAGGCTGCCGGCGTTGAAGATCGGCAGGTTGATCTGCGGCTGGAACAACCAGGTGCCCGAACCGCCCTTGAACAGACCGGACAGGTCCGGGCTCAGGCTGCCGGCGTTGGCCGTCAGGCTGATGCTCGGGAAAAACGCCGCCCGTGCAGCGCCGATGTTGGCGTTGGCGGCTTTCAGGTTGTATTCGGCCTGGAGGATGTCCGGACGACGTTGCAGCAAGTCCGATGGCAGACCGGCCGGCACGTCGCTCAGCAGGTCGTCAGCCAATGGTTTGGCCGCTTGCAGATTGGCCGGGACGCCAGTGCCGAGCAGCAACACCAGGCTGTTTTCATCCTGGGCGACTTGACGGGTGTACTTGGCCCGTTGCGCGCGGGCGTTTTCCACCGAGGTACGCGACTGGGCCAGGTCCAGGGCCGAGGCGACACCCACTTCGTTGCTGCGGGCGGTGAGCTTGTAGCTCTCCTCGAACGCACCCAGGGTGTCCTGGGTCAGTTTCAGCAGTTCCTTGTCGGCCTGCCAGGTCAGATAGGCGTTGGCCACACTGGCCACCAGGCTGATCTGGGTACTGCGTCGTGCTTCTTCGGTGGCGAAGTACTTCTGCAGGGCTTCTTCGCTCAGGCTGCGAATCCGACCGAACAGGTCGAGTTCATAGGCGCTGATGCCGACCGTGGCCGAGTAGGAACTGGTGATACCCGCTTCGCCGGTTTGCGAGGCCCGAGCCGGAACGCGCTGACGGCTGCCGGTGCCGTTGGCCGACACGGCCGGGAACAGATCGGCACGCTGGATGCGGTATTGAGCCGCAAAGGCGTCGATGTTCAGCGCCGCGACACGCAGGTCACGGTTGGTTTCCAGGGCGACCTGGATCAGCTGTTGCAGCGCCGGGTCATGGAAAAACTGCTTCCAGCCCTGTTCGGCGGCAGTCTGGGCAGGCGCCTGGGCCGACGAATACGCCGGACCTTGCGGGTACTGGCCCGCCACCGGTGCTTCAGGCTGCTGATAATCGGGAATCAGCGAGCAGCCGCCGAGCACGAAAGCGGCAACAGCCAGGGAAAGTAGCGACTTGCTCATAAGCCAGCCTCTTTAGAAGGTTCAAGAGCGTCGTCCTGGTCAACAGTTTTGCGCTGTCCCATGGCCGACACGGTGACGAAAAACAGTGGGACCCAGAAGATCGCCAATACGGTGGCGGTGATCATACCGCCAATTACCACCGTACCGATGGCGTGTTGGCTACCCGAGCCGGCCCCAGTGGAAATGGCCAGAGGCACGACGCCGAGGACAAACGCCAGGGAGGTCATGATGATCGGACGCAAACGCATGCGGCAAGCCTCGATGGCGGCCTCCTGCAAGCTCTTGCCCTGTTCATGCAGATCCTTGGCGAACTCGACGATCAGAATGGCGTTTTTCGCTGCCAGACCGATGGTGGTCAACAGGCCCACCAGGAAGTACACGTCGTTGGACAGGCCGCGCAGGCTGGTGGCCATCAGCGCACCGATAATCCCCAGCGGTACCACGAGCACGACGGCTATCGGAATCGACCAGCTTTCATACAGCGCCGCCAGACACAAGAACACCATCAGGATCGACAGCGCGAACAGCGCCGGCGCCTGGGAGCCTGCCAGTCGTTCTTCATAAGACAGACCGGTCCAGGAAATACCGACACCCGCCGGCAGTTTCAGTGCCAGGGCTTCGACTTCGGCCATGGCTTCACCGGTGGAATAACCCGGCGCTGGAGAGCCGAGGATTTCCATTGCTTCTACGCCGTTGTAACGGGCCAGTTTTGGCGAACCGTAGATCCACTCACCCTTGGCAAACGCGGTGAACGGAACCATGGTCCCGGCGCTGTTGCGCACATACCACTTCTTCAGGTCTTCAGGGCTCATGCGCGCGCCCGGCTGGCCTTGTACGTAAACCTTCTTCACCCGACCGCGGTCGATGAAGTCGTTGACGTAGCTACTGCCCAGCGCAATCGACAGGGTGCTGTTGATGTCGGCGATGGTAATGCCCAGGGCACTGGCCTTCTCGTCATCGATTTCCAGCTGGTATTGCGGTTCGTCGTTCAGACCGTTCGGACGCACTTGCGACAGCACTTTGCTCTGCGCCGCCATGCCGAGGAACTGGTTACGGGCAGCCATCAGCTTTTCATGACCGATACCGGCGCGGTCTTGCAGGAACACGTCGAAACCGGTGGCGTTACCCAGTTCGAGTACCGCCGGTGGCGCGAATGCGAACACCATGGCGTCACGGAAGGTGAAGAAATGCTGTTGGGCACGGGCCGCGACTTTGAACACGTTGTTGTCGGCGTTACGTTCATGCCACGGTTTCATCATGATGAACGCCATACCTGAACTCTGGCCACGGCCGGCGAAGTTGAAACCGGTCACGGTAAACACCGAGTTCACCGCATCGCCTTCACCGCCATCCTTGCCGGGCCGCAGCAAGTATTCACGCATCTGGTCCACGACCACCTGGGTGCGCTGGGCCGTCGAACCGGCCGGGGTCTGCACTTGAGCGAACAGTACGCCCTGGTCTTCCTCAGGGAGGAACGAGGATGGAATACGCATGAACAACCAGATCATGCCGACGACGATGATCACGTAGGCCAGCAGGTACGGTGCCTTGTTGCGCAGAATGTTGCCGACACCACGCTCGTAGCTTTTCACGCTACGGTCGAAGTTACGGTTGAACCAGCCGAAGAATCCGCGTTTCGGAACGCCGTGCTCACCCTTGGGAATGGCTTTGAGCATGGTGGCGCAGAGCGCCGGGGTGAAGATCAGCGCGACCAGTACCGACAGGGCCATGGCCGAGACGATCGTAATGGAAAACTGCTTGTAGATCACACCGGTGGAACCACCGAAGAACGCCATCGGCAGCAGTACCGCCGACAGCACCAGGGCGATACCGACCAGAGCACCCTGGATCTGCCCCATGGATTTCTTGGTGGCCTCCTTGGGTGACAGGCCTTCTTCGCTCATGACCCGTTCGACGTTTTCCACCACCACGATGGCATCGTCCACCAGCAAGCCGATGGCCAGCACCATACCGAACATGGTCAGGGTGTTGATGCTGAAACCGAATGCCGCGAGGATCCCGAACGTACCGAGCAATACCACCGGCACGGTCATCGTGGTGATGACCGTGGCGCGGAAGTTTTGCAGGAACAGGAACATCACCAGGAACACCAGCACGATCGCTTCGACCAGGGTTTCAACCACACCCTTGATCGACTCGGTCACCACGGGCGTGGTGTCGTACGGGAACACCACTTCCATCCCTTGCGGGAAGAACGGCTTGAGGCTGTCGATGGTCTTGCGCAGGGCTTTTGCAGTGTCGAGGGCGTTGGCACCGTTGGCCAGTTTCACCGCCAGGCCGGAAGCCGGGGCGCCGTTGAACTGGGCGTTGATGCTGTAGTTCTCACCACCCAAACCGACGTCGGCGACATCTTTCAAGCGAACCTGGGAGCCGTCCTTGTTGACTTTGAGCAGGATTTTGTTGAATTGCTCAGCGGTCTGCAGGCGGGTCTTACCGATGATCGTAGCGTTCAGCTGTGTGCCGGGCATGGCAGGCAGGCCGCCGAGCTGGCCGGACGATATCTGGACGTTTTGCGCGGCGATGGCGGTCTTGACGTCTATCGGGGTCAGGTTGAAGTTGTTCAACTTGGCCGGATCGAGCCAGATACGCATGGCGTACTGGGAGCCGAACACCTGGAAGTCGCCTACGCCGGCTGTCCGCGAGATCGGATCCTGCATGTTGGACACGATGTAGTTGGACAGGTCGTCCTTGGTCATGCTGCCGTCACGCGATACCACGCCGATCACCATCAGGAAGTTTTTCACTGCCTTGGTCACGCGGATACCTTGCTGCTGCACTTCTTGCGGCAGCAGCGGAGTGGCCAGGTTCAGCTTGTTCTGGACCTGAACCTGCGCGGTATCGGAGTTGGTGCCTTGCTCGAAGGTCGCAGTGATCGTCATGGTGCCGTCGGAGTTACTTTCCGAGGACACATAACGCAAGTTGTCGATACCGTTGAGCTGCTGTTCGATCACCTGAACCACGGTGTCCTGCACGGTTTGCGCGGAAGCGCCCGGGTAGGCCACGGAGATGGCGATCGCCGGAGGCGCAATGCTCGGGTATTGGTTGATCGGGAGTTTGAGGATCGATAGTGCTCCGACCAGCATGATTACCAGGGCAATTACCCAGGCGAAAATCGGACGGTCGATAAAAAATCTGGACATGGTTTACTCCCCTTTGCCGCTGGAAGCCTTGTCAGCTACTTTTGCGGGGGCCGGGTTCTTTGCGCCAACATTAGTCGCTTCACTGGCTTTGACTTCAATGCCAGGTTTGACGAATTGCAGTCCTTCGGTGATCAGACGATCACCGGCCTTCAGACCGTCTTCGATCAACCATTGGCTGCCGACAGTGCGGCTGGCCTTGAGCTGACGCAGTTCGACCTTGTTGTCCGGACCGATGACCAGCGCGGTCGGGGTGCCTTTGAGATCACGGGTCACGCCTTGTTGCGGAGCGAGGATCGCCGCGCTGTTCACACCGGCCTGCAACTGGGCGTGTACAAACATGCCTGGCAGCAGGGTGTGGTCAGGGTTCGGGAATACCGCACGCAAGGTCACGGAACCGGTGGTCTGGTCCACCGAGACTTCCGAGAACTCGAGCTTGCCTTCCTGTTTGTACTGACTGCCGTCTTCGAGGGTCAGCTTGACCTTGGCCGCATTGTCGCCAGATTTTTGCAGCCGACCGCTTTCCAGTTCGCGGCGCAGCTCCAGCAGCTCTACCGAAGACTGGGTTACGTCGACGTAGATGGGGTCCAGTTGCTGAATCACCGCCATCGCGTCGACCTGGCCGCTGGTGACCAGCGCGCCTTCAGTCACGGTCGAGCGGCCGATGCGGCCGGAGAGTGGCGCGTAAACCTTGGTGTAGCGCACATTGATCTGGGCGCTTTGCAGGGCGGCTTCCGATTGCAACCGGTTGGCCAGGGCCGTGTCGTATTCCTGACGGCTGACGGCCTGTTCGTTCACCAACTGCTTGTAGCGGTCGGAGATCGACTTGGACTGCTGCAGATTGGCTTCGGCGCTTTTCAGGGTGGCGTCATAAACGGCCGGATCGATCTGATACAACTGCTGGCCGGCCTTGACCTCGCCGCCTTCCTTGAACAGGCGCTTGAGAATGATGCCGTTGACCTGAGGGCGAACTTCGGCGATGCGGTACGCGCTGGTACGGCCCGGAAGCTCGGAGGTCAGGGTGAAGGCTTGAGGTTGCAGAGTAACGACGCCGACCTGAGGGGGTGGTGCGGCAGGTGCCGCCTCTTCCTTTTTGCATCCGCTGAGCAGCGATGCCAAGGCGAGGGCGGTGACCAGAGCGGTAACAGCTGGCTTGAATTGCATGAAAATCCTCGGGTCAGGCGCGCAAATTGCGCACTAGAAATGTGGAAAGGTAAAAAATGTGCGCTGAGTGGATAAGTAGCTTGCTAAGGAATATACTTACGTTCATGGTTGTTTGTAAATACCTTGGCCGCGTATCCACACCGTTACAAATGCCGTTCAAGGGTTCGAATTGTAGGCCGGGGACGACGCCCAAGAACGCTCGCCCCTCTTTTATTCAGCGGATGTTCAGGCATCGCTGAAGCATCCTGATTGAGGTTGTACTGCTATGGTCCGTCGTACCAAAGAGGAAGCTCAAGAAACCCGCAGCCAGATACTGGAAGCGGCAGAAAAAGCCTTTTACGAAAGGGGCGTGGCGCGCACGACACTGGCGGATATCGCTACCCTGGCCGGGGTCACGCGCGGGGCCATCTACTGGCATTTCAGCAACAAGGCGGATCTGGTGCAGGCCATGCTTGATACCTTGCATGAACCGCTGGATGAAATGGCCAAGGCCAGTGAGAGCGAAGATGAACTCGACCCCTTGGGCTGCATGCGCAAACTGCTGATTCATTTGTTTCATCAAGTTGCCCTGGACCCGAAAACCCGACGCATCAATGAGATTCTGTTTCACAAATGCGAATTCACCGATGAAATGTGCGACCTGCGCCAGCAGCGCCGAGAGGTCAGCCTTGATTGCAATGTGCGGATCGCCTTGGCCCTGAGTAATGCGGTCAATCGGGGGCAATTGCCGGAAGACCTCGACACTGCGCGAGCGGCCATCAGCATTCATGCTTATATCGATGGCATCCTGTATCAGTGGCTGTTGGCGCCCGACAGCTTTCAACTGCATATCGACGCCGAGCGGTTGGTTGATACAGGATTGGACATGCTGCGCTTGAGTCCCAGCCTGCGCAAATGAAACAAAATACGTAATGGGGTGCTTTTATATACGTACGCTCCCCAGGTTGGTAGGTAGTGAGCTACCTGATTTGTAGGCATTTTGTGAGTAACCCGGTTGCAAAAAAGCCCCGGCTCTTTCGAGTCGGGGCTTTTTCGTTCAAGGGGGGACGCTTACAACACCGGGTAGTCGATGTAGCCGACCGCGCCCTTGGAGTAAAACAGCTCAGGACGTGGCTCATTCAACGGCGCATCGGCCTTCAAACGTGCTGGCAGGTCCGGGTTGGCAATGAACGGCACGCCGAAGGCCACCGCATCGGCCTTGCCGCTGGCCAACCAGGCGTTGGCGCTGTCTTTGGTGAAGCGTTCGTTGACGATGTACGGGCCGCCGAATGCTTCTTTCAATTGTGGACCCAGGCTGTCGCCATCTTCTTTCTCGCGGGAGCAGATGAAGGCGATGCCACGTTTGCCCAGTTCGCGAGCGACGTAAGTGAAGGTCTCGGACAGGTTGTCGTCGCCCATGTCATGGAGATCGGCACGGGGTGACAGGTGCACACCCACGCGGCCCGCGCCCCAGACTTCAATCGCGGCATCGGTCACTTCCAGCAACAGGCGCGCACGATTTTCCAGGGAGCCGCCATAGTTGTCGGTGCGCTGGTTGGTGCTGCTTTGCAGGAACTGGTCGAGCAGGTAACCATTGGCACCGTGGATTTCCACACCGTCGAAACCGGCAGCCTTGGCGTTCTCGGCACCCACGCGGTAGGCGTCGACGACGTCAGCGATTTCAGCGATTTCCAGAGCACGCGGGGTTGGGTAGTCGGCCAGTGGACGAACCAGGCTGACGTGACCTTTTTGCTGGATGGCGCTCGGTGCAACCGGCGTTTCCCCGTTGAGGTACGACTCGTGGGAAACCCGGCCGACGTGCCACAGTTGCAGGAAGATTTTGCCGCCTGCGCCGTGGATCGCTTTGGTTACGTTGCTCCAGCCGCGTACTTGGTCGTTGGACCAGATGCCCGGGGTGTCCGGGTAGCCGACGCCCATCGGCGTGACCGAAGTGGCCTCGCTGAGGATCAGGCCGGCCGAGGCGCGCTGCACGTAGTACTCGGCCATCAGCGCGTTTGGCACGCGGCCTTCGTCGGCGCGGCAGCGGGTCAGCGGCGCCATGATGATGCGGTTGGCCAACTCGAGGTCGCCCAGTTTGATCGGATCGAAAATAGTCGTCATAAAATAGCTCTCTTGTAGAGATCAGTTGGTAGCAGGGGCCAGTTCGGGATTGCCGCTCTGGCGGAAAGTAATCAGGGTCACCAGCAGGGCGAGTACCGCCAGTGCGGCTGCCGCGAGAGGTACGCTGGTCAAGCCGAAACCGTGGGCGATGACGCTGCCACCGACCCAGGCACCCAGTGCGTTGCCGATATTGAAAGCGCCGATGTTCAGGGTCGACACCAGGTTCGGTGCTGCCTTGCCGTAGGTCACCACGTTCACTTGCAGGGCGGGCACGGCGGCAAAGCACGCGGTGGCCCAGAGGAACAGGGTGATTTCGGTCGGAATCAGCGCAACGCTGGTCCAGGTCAGTACGGTCGAGATCACGGCCATCGAGATAAAGACGCCGATCAACGTTGCGGCCATGCCTTTGTCAGCCAGCTTGCCGCCGATGATGTTGCCGACCGTCAGGCCCAGGCCGATGAGCATCAGGGTCCAGGTCACGCCTTTGGGCGAGACGCCAGTGACATCACCGAGCAGCGGGGCGACATAGGTGAACAGGGTGAATACGGAAGCTGCGAACAACGCCGTCATGCTCAACGACAGCCAGATCCCGACGCCTTTGAGGGCGCGCAATTCGGCGCGCATGTCGAGTTTCTCTTCATCGCGCTTGGCCGGCAGGAAGCGGATCAGGCCGATCAACGCGATCACACCAATCACGGTCACCGCCCAGAAGGTCGAACGCCAGCCGGCTTGCTGACCGAGCGCGGTGCCCAGCGGAACGCCGAGCACGTTGGCCAGGGTCAGGCCGGTGAACATCAATGCCACGGCCGAAGCACGCTTGTTCGCCGGAACCAGACCCGCTGCCACCACTGAGCCAATGCCGAAGAACGCACCGTGGCAGAGGGCGGTCACCACACGGGCAAACATCAGCACGTTGTAGTCGGTCGCCATTGCACAGAGCAGGTTGCCGACGATGAAGATGCCCATCAACGCTACCAGCGCGGCCTTGCGCGGCAGTCTGGCGGTGGCCAGTGCCATGAATGGCGCACCGATGGCCACGCCCAGGGCGTAACCGGTCACCAGCCAGCCGGCGCCGGGAATCGACACACCGAGGTCCGCCGCCACATCGGGCAACAAGCCCATGATGACGAACTCGGTGGTGCCGATGGCGAAGGCGCTCAAGGCCAGAATGAGTAGCGAGAGGGGCATTGTTGATTCCTTGTCCGTAAAGGGTCAGAGCTCTTTGCTGAAGGTTCTGAGGAATTCCTGGATGGTTTCCTCATTACGTTTGAAAAAATGCCATTGACCGACTTTGCGGCTGCTGATCAGGCCGGCGCGTTGCAGGGTTGCCAGGTGCGCAGACACCGTGGACTGCGACAAACCGCAACGTTGATCGATCTGCCCGGCGCAGACGCCGTGCTCGTTGCTGTGGGACTGGTCGGGGAATTCGACGGTCGGGTCTTTGAGCCAGTGCAGGATTTCTCGCCGTACTGGGTGTGCCAGGGCTTTTATTATTTCGTCGAGGTCGATGGTCATGGTTTGGGCTCGTGATGAGTAAAACGCTATATCGCGATGGGGCGAACTTTAAATCGGTATTTCGCGATATACAAATATGATTTTGGTCTGACGACCGAGTAATTCGGTATATCGGGTTATAACGATATTTAGGCCGTAGTGCTAAGCTGCGCGGCATGAACTATCTCGCACATCTGCACCTCGGTGGCCAGCGCCCCGGTCAATTGCTCGGCAGTCTGTATGGCGATTTCGTCAAAGGGCGGCTGCAAGGGCAGTTCGATCCGGAGATCGAAGCCGCCATCCAGCTGCATCGCAGCATCGATGTCTTTACCGACCGCCATCCGTTGGTGGACGTTTCGTTGTCACGGTTTTCCCTGACCCGCCGGCGTTACGCCGGGATCGTGCTCGACGTGTTTTTCGACCATTGCCTGGCCCGGGACTGGACGCTTTACTCGGATCAGCCACTGGAGCAATTCACCTCGGATGTATACCGGGTGCTGTCTTCGGAGCCGCAACTTCCGGAACGCTTGGCGAGGATTGCACCGCACATGGTCGCGAATGACTGGTTGGGTTCCTATCGGGAATTTGCGGTGCTTGAGCAGGTGCTGCGAGGGATTTCACGGAGGCTGACGCGGCCGGCGGAACTGGCCGCAGCGATGCAGGAATTGCGGGTGTTGTATGAGCCGTTGAGCGATGATTTCAGATTGTTCTATCCGCAGCTTCAGGACTTTGCGCAGAACTACCCAGCAACATAAACCCCTTGTGGGAGCGGGCTTGCTCGCGAAGGCGGTGTATCAGTCAACATCAGTGTTGGATGACAGACCGCCTTCGCGAGCAAGCCCGCTCCCACAGGGGATGTGTGTTTAAGCCGCGATCGCGGGGCGCAGCGGTTCCGGTTGTGCCTGCGGAATCGCCCCAAACAACACCTTCTGCACCGCCTGCTGCGCCTCGAACGCCAGTGCCGCACGTTCGCGACCTTCACACGCGATCGGCTTGAGCAAATGAATCTCCACCTCACCCTGATCATTGGCAAACAAGCGCATCAAGTGCGAGAGCAAATCATCATCGCCAATGAACGGCGCCAGCGAATCGAGCGCTCCGTCACGCAGGTAACGAATCGCCACCGGCTGCAACTTCACTTCGGAGTCGATTGCCGCAGACAGCAATCGACCGTGGAAAGTACGTAACGAACGGCCATCGGTGGTGGTGCCTTCCGGGAACATCAGCAGCGGATGTTCCTGCTCCAGATGACGGGTCATCTGTTTGCGAATCAACTGGCTGTCGCCCGACCCCCGGCGAATGAACAAACTGCCGGCCTTGGCCGCCAACCAGCCCGCCACCGGCCAGGTGCGGACTTCGGCCTTGGACAGGAACGACAGCGGCGTGAGCATGCCCAGCAGTGGAATGTCGGTCCAGGACACGTGGTTGCTGACCCAGAGCATCGGCGCCTTCGGCAATTCACCGTGTACTGTCACGCGAAAGGGCAAGGCATTGCTCAGGCGCGCCATGAAAAATCGCGACCAGCGCTGGCGACGCACCATCGAATGAGCAATCCCCAAACGTTCGAACAGCCCGAACAAACTGGCCATGCTCAAACCCAGCGTCACCACCACCAACACTCGCGCAATCCGCGCGTACACCCGTAACCGACTCATCACACGGCCGCCTTGAAGTGTTTGGCATAACGCGGGCAGAGTTCGTCGCGCTTGAGCAGAATGAACACGTCGGCGACCTGGAAGTCTTCGTCCCAGCACGGCTCGCCGCAGATCTTCGCGCCAAGACGCATGTAGGCCTTGAGCAGCGGAGGCATCTCGGCGATGACGTTGGACGGGATGTCGAGGCTCGGCAGCGGTTTTTTTGGTTCGGCCCGCAGGTGTTCAGTGCACAGGTAGCGCTCGCGCAAGCGCTGCATGATCGCGTGGGCCTGAATGCCGCCGTCCTGCATCGGGATGCTCGCGCAACCCATTAAATAGCTGTAGCCGCCCTGGTTCAGCACTTCGGCCAGTTCGCCCCAGAGTACGGCGATGGTGCCGCCGTTGCGGTAGGCGGGGTCGACGCAGGTGCGACCGATTTCCAGAATCGGGCCTTTGAGATGGAGCAGGCCGTGCAGGCTGAATTCTTCTTCGCTGTAGAACTTGCCCAGGCTGCTGGCGGCCGTGTGGTCGAGCAAACGGGTGGTCGCTACCAGACGCCCGGTGTTCAAGTCACGCACGCCGATGTGGGCGCAGTGAACATCATAGTCATCCATGTCCAGACCCAGCTCCGCGCCTTTCAGTTTGGCGTTGAATTCGCCGCTGAACACGTTGAAGCGCAAGGCCTGGGCTTCCTGCAAGGCCTCGGCGCCCACCAGGCGTTCGGCTTGCAGGCGGCGTTCATTGCCGGTGTCGCTGATGCGGGCGATCTGAGTCATTGCGAATCTCCGTACGGGCCGGTCACCCGTCTTGGGTTGCAGCCGATCGACTTTCTTTATGCTGCCGTGTTGTGCAAAGTCAGGCTATGTAGCCCCGGTGTCATCGCCATGAAGCTTTGGTGATGCTTATATGACAGCCCACGAGGAGCCTCTTATGCCCTGGCAAAACCTGCTGCGCCGCCGCGATCGTCTGCCCGCCAACTCGGACCTGGGCGAGGGGTTTGCGACCTTGTTGCACCAGTTGAGCAACGTCACGCCGTTCGAACTGGCGGTGGCCGGCGGGCGTTTGATGTCGACGCCGGGGCTGGCGTTTCTGGTGGGCTATCAGGCGGCGTTGCGCATGCTCTGGCCGAGCGCGCCGCTGAGCCTCGGCGCCTTGTGCGCGACCGAACAGCGCAGCCTGCGGGTGGCGGACATGCAGACCCGTCTGCACGATTTGCGTCTGAGCGGGCGCAAGGATTTTGTCACCGCAGGCGATGCCGCTGATTGGCTGCTGATCGCTGCTCGCAGCGAAGCCCCCGACGAAAAACCGCGCCTGAGTCTGGCGGTGGTCTATCCCGATGAACCGGGTGTGCGTCTGGAGAAGCTACCGGCGATCCCGTTGATGCCAGACATCAGCCATGGTCGGCTGTTTCTCGATAACGCTCAGTGCGAACTGTTGGCGGGGGATGGCTGGGATGCTTACATCAAACCGTTTCGCACCCTTGAAGACATTTACGTTCTGAGCGCCATGACCGCCTGGCTGTACGGCATCGGTCAGGACAGCGACTGGCCGCAAGCCTTGCAACTGCGTTTGCTGGCGCTGCTGGCCGGGTGTGCGGAAGTCAGCCGGCAGGCACCGAATAATCCGTCCGGGCATGTGTTGCTCGCAGGCTTGTTTGCGCAGTTCGATGGGCTCAAGGCCGAGGTGGCTCAGGCACTGGCCGATGGCCCGCAGCATTGGGCGGCGATGTGGCTACGCGATCAGGCCGTGATGGATTTGGCGGCGGGTGCGCGGGGGAAGCGGTTGGCCAAGGCCCTCGCCGGATCTTCGCTGGATTGACTGGCCCCTTCGCGAGCAAGCTCGCTCACATTTGAAATGCATTCCCCTGTGGGAGCGAGCTTGCTCGCGATGGCGGCCTCATGGGCGCCGCAAATGTCAAAACTGTCATCAAGCTCGTTTAGGCTCAGCCAGTCCATCCCTCCGAGCACCCACCATGTTCAAAGGCTTGTCCCTGATTTTGGGGCTGCTGCTCAGCCTCACGGCCCACGCCGAATACTGGCCTGCCGAGCAATGGTCAACCGGACCGACCGCCAACGGCCCGGCACTTCAAGCGCTGGAAACCTACGCCTTCCCACCCCGTGATGACAGCACCCGAAAAGGCATCCGCACCGACGCCTTGTTGGTGATCCGCGACGGCCAGCTGCTCTACGAACGCTACGCCGGCCCGACCACCGCTGACACCCCGCACCTGACCTGGTCCATCAGCAAAAGCCTGATGGCCACGGTCCTCGGCGTGGCCTATGGCGAAGGTCTGTTCAAGCTCCGGGACCCGGTGCAGAAATTTTATCCGCCGCTGGAAAAACACCCGACGATGACCATGGCCGACCTGCTGCATTGGGCCTCGGGCCTGGACTGGCAGGAAGACTATGAATACGCGCCGTTGAAATCCTCGGTGGTCGCGATGCTCTACACCCGTGGCCACCCGGACATGGCCGCGTTCACCGCCGATCACGGTGAATACGCCAAACCCGGTCAGGCATTCCGTTACTCCAGCGGTGACAGCAATTTGTTATCCGCTACGCTGAAAACCATCGTCGGCCCGAACCGCTATCCGGACTATCCATGGACTGCTTTGTTCGAGCCTTTGGGCATTCATCACGCCGTCTGGGAAACCGACGCCACGGGGACGTTCGTTGCTTCGTCCTATGCCTACCTCACCGCCAGGGATCTGGCTCGAGTCGGGCTGTTGATGGCCCGCGATGGCCGTTGGGGCGAGCGACAATTGCTGCCCCAGGACTGGGTCACTTTCAGCCGCGAACCGTTCGCCCGCTATCAACCCCATCAGGACGACGCTGTGCCCGGCGGCCATTGGTGGCTCAATCGAGCAGCGGATGGCGCGGTAAAACCCTGGCCCGATGCCCCCGACGATACTTTCGCCGCGCTGGGTCATTGGGGTCAGGCGATGTACGTGATTCCCGGCGAAAACCTGGTGATCGTGCGCTACGGCGATGACCGTGACGGCAGCTATCAGCACAACGATTTGCTCAAACTCGCGCTCAAGGCATTTGCCGCGAAGGTGCAGCCATGAACCGTCGCAGCTTTGTTCGTCGCCGACCGTTCAGCACGCTGTTGTTGATCCTGTTGATCGCCTTGCTCAGCTGGATCTGGCAGGAGCGCGTGGCGCTGTGGGCATTCCCGGACATCATCAGCGGCTATACCGCCAAGGAATATTGTTCGTGCCGTTACGTGATGAACAACCCGGCCGAGTACTGCCAAAGCTATGTGAAGCAGTGGCTGCCGACCAGTGGATTTACTGATGACACCGCCAGAAAGCGCGTTACCGTCAGCGGTATGGGCCGCAGCAACAACGCGCAATGGATCGGCGAGCGCCGAGGCTGCCTTCTGAATCCCTGAATGCCGCGACCCTGTAGCAGCTGGCGAAGCCTGCGTTCGGCTCGGGCCGCGTTCGGACGCAGCAGTCGCCAATCCAGCCACCTCGGTCTCCCTGTAAAACCGCAGCGCCTGATTTCACGACTGCTGCGTCCGAACGCGGCCCGAGCCGAACGCAGCCTTCGGCAGCTGCTACACAAGTTTGCAATTGGCTCACGGACGGTTAAGGTTCGTGCAGGTTTATCTGCCCCACGAGTCTCTATGTTCAACCGCTTCCACTGCAAAACCCTCGCCTTCCTGCTGCTGGCCGGTGCCACCCTGTCGGCACACGCCGATTGGTATCTGGATGGCGAGTCCTCGCGGCTGTCGTTCATCAGCACCAAAAACACCAATATCTCCGAAGTGCAGCGCTTTCTGGTGCTGCACGGCAAGGTCGATCCCAAAGGCCTGGCCGAGGTGGAAGTCGAGATGGACTCGGTCAACAGTGGCATCCCGTTGCGCGATGAACGCATGCGCAAGGACCTGTTTGAAATCCAGACTTTCCCCGAAGCACTGATCACCGCGCAGATTGATCTACGCCCGATCAACGATCTGGCGCCCGGTGCGCAACTTGAATTGCGCCTGCCGCTGACCGTCAACCTCCATGGTAAACAACACGAATACAACGCCGAACTGCTGGCAACCCGTCTGGATGACCGACGCTTCCAGGTGGTGACCCTCGAACCGCTGATCATCAATGCCGCGGATTTCGACCTGGCCCCCGGCCTGGAAAGTTTGCGCAAGGTCGCCGGTTTGTCGGCCATCAGTCTGTCGGTGCCGGTGAGTGCGGTACTGATTTTCACGGCGCGCTGACATGGCCGGCGCGATTTTCCCCTGGCGTGAAGGCAACCGTTTTGAACTGCTGATCGACGGTCCGCAGTTTTTCCCTCGGATGTTGGTCGCGATTGCCCGCGCCGAAGAACAGGTCGAGCTGGAGTTGTACCTGGTGGAGGCGGGCGCCTGTGCCGAGGCGATGGTTCAGGCGTTGGTCCAGGCCGCCGAACGTGGTGTGCGCGTGCGCTGCCTGTTCGATGATTACGGCAGCCTCGCGTTCACCCTGACCTTGCGCCAGCGATTGATGGCAGCAGGTGTGGAGTTGCGTTTCTACAATCGCCTGAGCTGGCGGCGCTGGGTCGGCAACTTCTACCGCGATCACCGCAAGCTGTTGCTGGTCGATCAGAGCATGGCCGTGGTGGGCGGCACCGGGGCGACCGATGAGTTCTGGACGCCGGGCGAAGACACCAGCGAATGGCACGAAGTGATGGTGGAAATCACCGGTCCCTTGGTCATCGACTGGCAGTTGCTGTTCGACCGCCAATGGATCGCCAACCGGTATCGGCGCGCCTGGAAACCCGCTTCGCATTTCGGCCTGCCGCGTCTGCCACGCGTGCCGTCCATGGGCGAGGGCATGGGCCGGGTCGCCTATGCCGACGCCCGCCAGCACCGGGACATCCTGCAATCGTTGATTCGCGCGCTGAACAGCGGCCAGCGGCGGATCTGGCTGGCGACGCCGTATTTCCTGCCGACCTGGAAAGTCCGCCGCTCACTGCGCCGGGCTGCCGCCCGAGGCGTCGACGTGCGCCTGCTGCTGACCGGGCCGCGCACCGATCACCCGTCGGTGCGCTACGCCGGGCATCGCTACTACCCGCGATTGCTCAAGGCCGGGGTGACGATCTTCGAATACCAGCCGTGTTTCCTGCACCTGAAAATGGTCTTGATCGACGATTGGGTGAGCATCGGCTCGTGCAATTTCGATCACTGGAATTTGCGCTTCAACCTGGAAGCCAACCTTGAAGCGCTGGACCCAGGGCTGACGCGGGCGGTGGCGGCAAGTTTCGAGAGGGACTTTGCGCAGAGCCAGGAAGTCAGCCTGGAGGCATGGCAACGCCGGCCGCTGTGGCGGCGGGTGAAGCAAAGGATTTGGGGATGGGTGGATCGGCTGGTGGTGAATCTGCTGGATCGACGGGGTTGACCCTGTCTCAGCAACACCCCAAAACCACTGTGGGAGCGGGCTTGCTCGCGAAGGCGGAATAACATTCAACGAAGATGCTGAATGTCAGACCGCTTTCGCGAGCAAGCCCGCTCCCACATTTTTGATTGCGGTGTGTCAGGGATTACAGCAACTCGAAACTCTGCTGCGTCACGTCCTGTGAATCCAGGCCGATCTCCACGTTGAACTTGCCCGGTTCTGCCGCGTACTTGAGCTGGGCGTTGAAGAACTTCAGGTCATCCTCGGTGATGGTGAAGTGCACGACTTTCTGTTCGCCGGCCTTGAGCATGATTTTCTGGAAGTTCTTCAGTTCCTTGAGCGGGCGTATCATCGAGCCGGTCACGTCCTGGATGTACAACTGCACCACGGTTTCGCCGTCACGCTTGCCGGTGTTTTTCACCATGACGCTGGCGTCGAGCTTGCCGGTTTTGTTCAGCGTGGTCGACGACAGCGCCATGTCGCTCAGGCTGAAATCGGTGTAGCTCAGGCCGAAGCCGAACGGGAACAGGGGCCCGGTGGTGTCATCGAAATACTGCGAGGTGTAGTTGCCCGGTTTGCCCGGCGTGAACGGCCGGCCAATGCTCAGGTGGTTGTAGTAGGTCGGAATCTGACCCACCGAACGCGGGAAGGTGATCGGCAATTTACCCGACGGGTTGTAGTCGCCAAACAGCACATCGGCGATGGCGTTACCGCCTTCGGTGCCGGTGAACCAGGTTTCCAGGATCGCGTCGGCCTGTTCCTTCTCTTCGAGAATCGACAGCGGACGGCCGTTCATCAACACCAGCACCAGCGGTTTGCCGGTGGCTTTCAGCGCCTTGATCAAGTCGCGCTGGTTGGCCGGGATGTTCAGGTCGGTGCGGCTCGACGATTCGTGGGACATGCCACGGGACTCGCCCACCGCTGCCACCACCACATCAGCATCCTTGGCGGCTTTCACCGCTTCTTCGATCAGCACTTGGGCCGAACGCGGATCGTCCACCACTTCCGGTGCGTCGAAGTTGAGGAAGTTGAGGTAATCGAGCACCTTCTTGTCGCTGGTGATGTTCGCGCCACGGGCGTAGATCAGCGTCGATTGCGCGCCCAGTGCGTTGGTCATGCCATCGAGCAGCGTCACCGATTGCGCGGGTTTGCCGGCGGCGGCCCAGCTGCCCATCATGTCGATCGGTGCCTTGGCCAGCGGGCCGACCAGGGCAATTTTTGCAGTCTTTTTCAACGGCAGGGTTTCGCCCTGGTTTTTCAGCAACACCATGCTTCGGCGGGCAACATCACGGGCCTCGGCGCGGTGCAGACGGCTTTCGGCGTAAGTGTCGGCGGGATCATCCTCAGCCTTGCCGATCCGCAGGTACGGGTCCTTGAACAGACCCATGTCGTACTTGGCGGCGAGCACTTCACGTACGGCGTTATCGATGTCGCTCTGTTCGATCTCACCCGCCTTCAACAGTCCCGGCAGCTCTTTGCCGTAAAGGGTGTCGTTCATGCTCATGTCGATGCCGGCCTTGATCGCCAGCTTCGCCGCTTCGCGACCGTCGCGGGCAACGCCGTGTTTGATCAGCTCGAAAATCGCCCCGTGGTCGCTGACGGCCAGGCCTTTGAAGCCCCATTGCTTGCGCAACAGGTCGTTCATCAGCCAGGTGTTGGCGGTGGCCGGCACGCCGTTGATCGAGTTCAGCGCGACCATCACCCCGCCAGCACCGGCGTCGATAGCCGCACGGTACGGTGGCAGGTAGTCCTGGAACATCTTGACCGGGCTCATGTCGACGACGTTGTAGTCGCGACCGCCCTCGACCGCGCCGTACAGGGCAAAGTGCTTGACGCTGGCCATGATGCTGTCGGCCGCGTTAGCGCCTGTGCCCTGGAAGGCTTTGACCATCACGCCGGCAATGCGCGAAACCAGATACGTGTCTTCGCCGAAGCCTTCGGAAGTCCGGCCCCAGCGCGGGTCGCGGGAGATGTCGACCATCGGCGCGAAAGTGATGTCGAGGCTGTCCGCCGCGGCTTCCTTGGCGGCGATGCGCCCGGACAGGCCGATGGCGTCCATGTCCCAACTCGAGGCCAGGGCTATCGGGATCGGGAAAATGGTGCGGTGGCCGTGGATCACGTCATAGGCGAAGAACATCGGGATCTTCAGCCGGCTGCGCATGGCCGCATCCTGCATCGGACGGTTTTCCGGGCGGGTGATCGAGTTGAACGTGCCACCGATGTTGCCGGCTGCGATTTCCTTGCGGATCAGCTCCCGAGGCATTTCCGGGCCGATGCTGATCAGGCGCAACTGGCCGATTTTTTCATCGAGGGTCATCTGCTTCATCAGGTTGCTGATGAACGCGTTCTTGTTTTCCAGAGGTGCGGGCGTCGTGGCGGCCAATACGTTATGACTGGCCAGACTGACGAACAGGCCCAGCAAACACAGCTTCTTCATGAATAGTTTTCTCAAAAGCCTAAACGGCAGTGAATACGCGCCGGTCAGCCAAAATTTAGGGAGCGACTATTGTTGTTCAGGTAAATGCAGCACACTTCTGCGTGTTTATTGCGCTGGGGCATCTTTTAGCCCATTGGCTCGATGCAATCCAGTGGCGGCGGCAGATTATGCCCCAAGAGCCGGGTTCAAAGTTCGCAGGTTGTTTTTCAACGGAATGTGCAAGGGAGCGTCAACCAGATGAATGTACGACACCACTATCGGTCGAACCTGCAGGTTGCAGCCTTGATGTTGCTGACCACACTGCTGGCCGGCTGCGGCATCAACACGATCCCGACCCTCGACGAACAGGCCAAGGCCGCCTGGGGTCAGGTTCAGAATCAGTACCAGCGCCGCGCCGATCTGATTCCCAACCTGGTGGAAACCGTCAAGGGCTACGCCAAGCACGAAGAAGAAACCCTGACCGCCGTGATTGAAGCCCGGGCCAAGGCCACTTCGATCCAGGTCGATGCCAAGACCCTGGATAACCCGGAAAAACTCAAACAGTTCCAGCAGGCCCAGGATCAACTGACCGGCGCCTTGAGCCGTTTGATGGTGGTGTCCGAGCGTTATCCGGACCTCAAGGCCAACCAGAATTTCCTGGCCCTGCAATCGCAACTTGAAGGCACCGAGAACCGCATTGCCGTGGCGCGTCGGGACTTCATCCTCGCCGTGCAGAAATACAACACGGAAATCCGTACCTTCCCCGGTCGCCTGTGGCACACCGTGATGTACAGCGATTTGCCGATCCGCGAAACTTTCGAGGCTACCAGCCCCGATGCGGAAAAAGCGCCGCAAGTGAAGTTCCAGTAAGCGCCGGGACGGGTTTAAAGCGTCACCACGGATGAGGTTGCCCATGCGCGTGTTGAAAGTTGGCCTGATGCTGTTGCTCTGGGTGTTTGCCCTCACGGCCCAGGCTGCGTTGAAGTTTCCGGAACTGACCGGGCGGGTGGTCGATAACGCCCAGATGATCGAGCCTGCGGTGCGTGAGCAGCTGACGCAACAGCTTCAGGCCCATGAAAAAGCCACCGGCGAGCAGTTGGTGGTGGTCACGTTGCCGGATTTGCAGGGCACCGACATTGCGGACTTCGGTTATCAACTGGGGCGCTACTGGGGCATCGGCCAGAAGGACAAGAACACTGGCGCGCTGCTGATCGTTGCGCGTGACGATCGCAAGCTGCGGATTGAAGTCGGTTATGGCCTGGAAGACCGGCTGACCGATGCGCAGAGTTCGGTGATCATCAATCAGGTGATTACCCCGGCGTTCAAGACCGGCAACTTCAGCAAGGGCATTAGCGACGGGGTCGCGGCAATGCTCGTGGTGTTGGGTGGCAATCCGCTGGATGAGCCGTCCACGGTGTATGACTCCGGCGGCAATCAGGAAAGCGACTTCGTCTCACGGCATCCGGGGATCTTCGTGTTTCTGGTGATGCTGTTCATCCTGACGATGTTTGTCTGCCAGATGCTCGGGATCCTGCCTAGCGGCGGCGGCCGAGGCGGTTCGAGCGGCGGTTTCGGCGGTGGAGGTTTTGGTGGCGGCGGTGGAGGCGGTGGCTTCAGCGGCGGTGGGGGCAGTTTCGGGGGCGGAGGTTCCTCGGGCGGCTGGTGATAACACTGCAGTTAATAACAATAGCGAACGGGCATTGGTGAACATGGCTTTATTGACTGAACACGAACAACGCAAAGTTGCCGAGGCGATTGCCCGGGTCGAGCGCGACACCGACGCCGAACTGGTGACCGTGCTCGCGGCCCGCGCCGACGACTACGCGTACATCCCGCTGCTCTGGGCCAGCCTGCTGGCGCTGGTGGTGCCGGGTATCGTGCATTACCTCACGGGCTGGCTGACCCTGCACAGTTTGCTGCTGGTGCAATGGATTACGTTCATCGTGCTGTGCCTGGTGTTCCGCATTCCGAAAGTCACCACGCACCTGATTCCGCGCTCGGTGCGTCATTGGCGCGCCTCGAACCTGGCGCGCCGGCAGTTTCTGGAGCAAAACCTGCACCACACCGTGGGCAGCACCGGCATGCTGATCTTTGTCTGCGAAGCCGAGCGCTATGTGGAAATCCTGGTGGATGAAGGGATTTCCAAACGGCTGGACAACAAGAGCTGGGATGGGATTGTTGCGGCGTTTACTCAGCAGGTGAAGCAAGGGCAGACGTTGCAGGGGTTTGTCACCTGCGTCGAGGCGTGTGGCGAGTTGCTCAAGGTGCATGTGCCAGTGACGCATGTGAGGAATGAGTTGCCGAATCGGTTGGTGGTTTTGGGCTGATCGCACCGTTCGGTAAATAACTGCGTGTCCCGAGCGGCCATCCCCCCTAAAATACCCACCATTCCCCGATCCGCACCGCCCGAGGCCGTTTTTCCCATGTCTGTCACCGCCACTCCCGCCAGCCTCGTGCCGGATCATCACGCCCAGTTCATTGACCTGCTGCAATCCAGCCTTGACCAGAACGCCTTCATCAAACTGGTGCTGGCCAAGTACGTCGGCACTGAAGTGGACTTGCAGCGGCTGACCATCAAGCAGCTGACGGTCAAGGATCAGCCCTGCCTGTCCTTCGTCTACCGCTACAAAACCCGCGACATCACCAAGAATTTGCCGATTGCCGAGGGTGTAGCGACCATCGCCGCACTCTTGCCGGCATCGTTCAAAAATGCGCATTTGCTGTCGCTGACGGATGAAGCCCAGCTGGAATACAGCAAAAAGGGCAAGTCTTCGCTGTTCAAGAGCAAACCTCAGCAATTGCGTGAAGTGCCATCCTCTGAGCATAACCGCGAGAAGAACCGCTTTCTCGACCTGAGCCGGCCGTTCCTCGCCGACCTTGGTGTGACGAACAGCAAGCACGAGCTGATCCCGGCGATGTCGCGCAAGTGGAAGCAGATCAACAAGTTCATCGAAGTCTTCAGCCACGCGCTGACCACGTCACCGCTGGCGTTGGACAAACCGGTTCAGGTGGCGGACTTCGGCTCGGGCAAGGGTTACCTGACGTTCGCGATCCATGACTATCTGCGCAACACCTTGAAGGCCGAAGGCGTGGTGACCGGCGTCGAGTTGCGCGAAGAAATGGTCACTCTGTGCAACGCCGCGGCTGCCAAGCTCGAGCATCCGGGGCTGGTGTTCAAGTGCGGTGATGTGCGCAGTGTGGCGCCGAGTGAGCTGGACGTGATGATCGCGCTGCATGCCTGCGACATCGCCACCGACTATGCGATTCACACCGGCATCCGTTCCGGCGCCTCGATCATCATGTGCTCGCCGTGCTGCCACAAGCAGATCCGCCTGCAAATCCAGAGCCCGGCGCTGCTCAAGCCGATGCTGCAATACGGTCTGCATTTGGGCCAGCAAGCGGAAATGGTCACCGACAGTTTGCGTGCGTTGTTCCTGGAAGCCTGCGGTTACGAGACCAAGGTGTTCGAGTTCATCTCACTGGACCACACCAACAAGAACAAGATGATCCTGGCGGTCAAACGTGCCGAGCCGGTTGATCCGGCCCAGCTGTTGGTGAAGATTCAGGAACTGAAGGATTTCTACCACATCAGCGAGCATTGCCTTGAAACCCTGCTGCGGGCTGACGGTTATTTAGCCTGAATTCCCGGTGGTAA
This sequence comes from Pseudomonas sp. ANT_J28, assembly GCF_008370005.1. Lineage (NCBI taxonomy): Bacteria > Pseudomonadati > Pseudomonadota > Gammaproteobacteria > Pseudomonadales > Pseudomonadaceae > Pseudomonas > Pseudomonas sp. ANT_J28. Next base: position 118,292 of record NZ_VOBM01000008.1, on the reverse strand, counting down.
CGTGCCCGGTTGCGCCGGGCGCACGCTGGTCTTGCGTCCCAACATCACCGTCACGATTACCCCGGCGGCAAACAGCCAGGTGATCGGCTCGATGTGTTCGCCGAAGAACAGCGCCGAAAAGGCGATGGTGAAGAAGATCTGTAGCAACTGGATCTGACTGACCCGGGCAATGCCGCCCATCGCCAGCCCGGCGTACCAGGCGAAGAAGCCGATGAACTGCGAAAACAGCGAGACGTAACCGAAGGCCCACCAGGTCTTGGCCGAAATCTCGCCCTGATGTTGCAGCGCCAGGTACACCACCGGCCCGATCAGCAACGGCGTCGACAACACCAACGCCCAGCAGATCACTTGCCAACCGCCCATCTCCTTGGCCAATCGGCCGCCCTCGGCGTATCCCAAACCGCCCACGGCAATCGCACCGAGCATCAGCAAATCACCGGCCTGAATGCTGCCGGCCCCGCTGATCAGCGCATAACCCAGCACCAGCGCACTGCCCAGCGCAGCGCAGGCCCAGAAGGCTTTCGACGGTCGTTCGTGGGACAACCACGCGGCGTACAGCGCCACGCACAACGGCTGTAAGCCGTTGACCAGCGCGCCGTGGGACGCCGGCAAGGTTTGCATGGCCCAGGCCGACAACACCGGGAAACCGAGGATCACCCCGGCAATCACCAGGGTCAGGCCTTTGACCTGTTTCCAGGTCGGCCATTTTTCCCGGCCCCAGAGCAACAGCAACGCCGCAGGAACCGCCGCGAACAGCGCACGGCCCAGGCCGTTGAGCAGCGGATGGAGTTCCTGCACGACGATCCGTGTGAAGGGCAGGGTGAGGCTGAAGATCACAACGCCGAGCAGGCCGAGGGCCATGCCGGTGTTTTCGCGCGAGGACATGATGGCAACCAGAGTCGAGGGTGGCGGGAAGAGACTTTATCTAGCCATAAACTCGGCGTCTGCTGCTGTTACAGATAGGCGCAGAGTTATCCGTACAGTTTGAGGGCCTCTTCGCGAGCAAGCCCGCTCCCACATTGAATCGCGGTTGAATGTGGGAGCGGGCTTGCTCGCGAAGAATGATAACGCGGTCCTCAGGTAGTAACCGGTTATTACCCGACCCTGCGGATAAGGACTACCTTGAATACTCCTGCAGGCCCACGTATTTCCCAGAGGAGCCCTCCCCATGGCGGCTAAAAAAATTCTGATGCTGGTCGGCGATTACGTCGAAGACTACGAAGTGATGGTGCCGTTTCAGGCGCTGTTGATGGTCGGCCACACGGTGCATGCCGTTTGCCCGGACAAAACCGCCGGTCAGACCGTACGCACGGCGATCCATGACTTCGAAGGCGACCAGACTTACAGCGAAAAACCCGGTCACCTGTTTGCCCTGAACTTCGACTTCGCCAAGGTCAAGTCCGAGGACTACGACGCCCTGCTGGTGCCGGGTGGTCGTGCGCCGGAATACCTGCGCCTGAACGAAAAAGTCCTGGAACTGGTGCGCGCGTTCGACAAGGCCGGCAAACCGATCGCCGCGGTGTGTCACGGTGCTCAATTGCTGGCGGCCGCGGGGATTCTCGAAGGTCGCGAGTGCAGCGCCTACCCGGCCTGCGCCCCGGAAGTGCGCTTGGCGGGCGGTACGTTCATCGATATTCCGGTGACGGAAGGCCACGTACAAGGCAATCTGGCCACTGCGCCAGCCTGGCCGGCGCACCCGAGCTGGCTTGCCGGTTTCCTCGGGTTGCTGGGCACCAAAATCACGCTGTAACGAGGGACCTTTCCATGTGCGAGCTCTACGTCAAAGCCGATCCGATTCTCTACGAATCGCGCTCCCGCTCGCTGCGCATCTGCGGGGTGGTCACCACCCTGCGGCTGGAGAATCAGTTCTGGGACATCCTCAGCGAAATCGCCGAGGTCGACGGCATGACCACCAACCAGTTGATCGCCAAGCTGTATGAAGAGGTGATGGACTACCGCGGCGAGGTGGTGAATTTCGCCTCGTTTTTGCGGGTCAGCTGTACACGGTATCTGAGTCAGCGACGGGTGCAGGCGCCGGAGTTATCGGTGGTGCGCGCGGTGGTGAAGTAGGGCAGGTTGGTCTTTACTCTGAAGCGCGAAACCACTCAATTGCCAAGGAGAAAGAGCATGTCTGGATGGTATGAAGTGAGCAAAAGCAGCAATGGTCAGTTCAAGTTTGTACTGAAGGCCGCCAACGCGGAAACCATTCTGACCAGCGAGCTATACACCACCCGCGCTGCCGCCGACAAAGGCATCGTGTCGGTTCAGACCAACAGTCCGCTGGACGAACGCTATGAGAAGAAAGCCACCAAGGATGGCCATCCTTACTTCAACCTCAAGGCTGGTAACCACGAGATCATCGGTAGCAGCGAGGCTTACACCTCCGCTGCCGCGATGGATAAAGGCATCGCCAGCGTAAAAGCCAACGGGCCGACCACGGTGATCAAGGACAAGACCTTGCCAGTGCTCTAGATCCACCATTCAAGTCCAATACAAATCCCCTGTGGGAGCGAGCTTGCTCCGGGCGGCGTTCCGACGAAGGCGTCAGCCGCGTCGCCGCTAAACCTCGACTGGAACTGTGAGCTTCGGGCTGCCGAGCGAATGCGTCTTCGAATCAAAAAACCGCAACTCACTCCCGGTTCCTTCAAAGACCTTCGCGTAGTGCCGCTTCTGGTGCTGAATGAACGCCTTGCTACGCGGATAAATCGAGATCGCCACCACCTGCGGCTTCGCCTGGCGCAAGGCGTGGATGATGTGGCTGTCCTGCTCACCCAGGGCATGGCCAAACAGGCACAACCCGTCGCCATGACCGAGTAGCTGGTTGTAGCAGAACGACAGATAGTCCGAGCTGCGAATGGTTTTGAGCTTGTCCTGCGCCGGACCTTCATTGACGAACAGCGGCACGTCGTCGAGGGTCTTGATCGTGTTGTTGATCGCGAAGCTGCCGAGCAGCGTGCCCTCGGTCGACATCAGTTTGCGCGCCGTGCCGTCCTGATTCCGTACCAGATGCAGCCCGCCATGCAGGTAAAGCAACCGGGTTTTATCGGTCGCCGTGGCGCTTAAATCGAAGCTCGGCTCTGCACCCTGAAACAGGTCGCTGATCGCATCAGGCTGGTGCTGGATCGCCCAGTAGCTGAGCAGATCGTAGTTGGTTGTGAACACAGTCCGGTAACGGCCCAATTCCTGATTGATCGCCGCCAGCGTCGAAGGCACCACCAGCCGCCACGGGATGTGCACCGCGTGCACGGTGTTGATCAGCGCTTCCTTGATCGCGTAGTAACGATTGCGCGGTGCGGCGGAACTCACGGCCAGGGCCTTGTTGACCCGGCTGGTGGTTTTCAGCGCGCTGAGCACCTGCTCGAAGCTGCGCGTCTGCAGGGCGTCGAACACGCTCAGCTCGGACTGGCTCAGGGGTTTTTCTTCGACGGTGCGGGCGTTTTCGAACAGCGAGTCGTAGCCGAAGTCGTCCCATACGGCGCGGCTGGCGCCGTTGCCCACCAGCAGGCCGCTGAACGAGGCGGTGGCGCGCAAGGCGTTCCAGTCTTCAAGTTGGGCATCAACATCCTGGAAATCGGTCATTGCGTTCAAAGTCTCAAAACAGAGGGTCTGATGGGGCGGCGACTTTATCACGACCAAGACTTGAGCCAGATCAAGTTACTTCATGACCGATAGGTCGATTCTGTGAGCCCCGCCAGATCGGCGCTGCCGATTCGGCTTCAATCAGGAGACTCGCTCATGAGCAGCACGTTTTTCATCCCCGCCGTAAACATCATGGGCATCGGTTGCCTCGACGAAGCCATGGACGCCATTGGCAAGTACGGTTTTCGCAAGGCGCTGATCGTCACCGACGCCGGGCTGGCCAAGGCGGGCGTAGCGAAGATGATCGCCGAGAAACTGGCGATGCAGGACATCGATTCGGTGATTTTCGACGGCGCCAAGCCTAACCCGAGCATCGCCAACGTCGAGAGCGGTCTGGGTCTGCTGAAAGAAACCAGCTGTGATTTCGTGGTGTCCCTGGGCGGTGGTTCGCCCCATGACTGCGCCAAAGGCATCGCGTTATGCGCGACCAACGGTGGGCAGATTCGTGATTACGAAGGCGTCGATCAATCCACCCGGCCGCAACTGCCGTTGATCGCCATCAACACCACCGCCGGCACTGCCAGCGAGATGACCCGTTTCTGCATCATCACCGACGAATCCCGTCACGTGAAAATGGCCATTGTCGATCGCAACGTCACGCCGCTGCTGTCGGTCAACGACCCGGTGCTGATGGTCGCCATGCCCAAGGGCCTGACGGCTGCCACTGGCATGGACGCACTGACCCACGCCATCGAAGCCTACGTTTCCACGGCGGCCAATCCGATCACCGATGCCTGCGCACTGAAGGCGATCACGTTGATCAGCAACAACCTGCGCCTGGCCGTCCGCGACGGCAGTGACATGGCCGCGCGGGAAAACATGGCGTACGCGCAGTTCCTCGCCGGCATGGCGTTCAATAACGCATCCCTGGGTTTTGTCCACGCCATGGCTCACCAATTGGGCGGGTTCTACGACTTGCCTCATGGTGTGTGCAACGCGGTCCTGCTGCCCCACGTACAAAGCTTCAACGCTCTGGTTTGCGCCGATCGCCTTACCGATGTCGCCCTTGCGATGGGCGCCGATGTTCACGGTCTCACCCCGGAAGCGGGCGCCCAGGCGGCCATCGTGGCGATCCGCAGCCTGTCCAAAGACGTGGAAATTCCCGCCGGTTTGCGTGAGCTCGGCGCCAAGCTCAACGACATCCCGATCCTCGCCACCAATGCCTTGAAAGATGCGTGCGGCCTGACCAATCCTCGCGTGGCGGATCAGCGCCAGATCGAGGAGATTTTCCGCAGCGCGTTTTAGGAGGTTTTGCGACCGGGCGCGAGCATCAAGCAAAGCATCGCGCCCAACGCCAGCAAGGTACACAACAGCGACAACGGCCATGCTTGCGGGCTCGCGATCAAACTGGCGATCCCGCCGATAACCGCGGCCATCAGTTGATGAATGAAACCGCTCAACGCCATCGCATACGCACCGCCGACCGGCGAACCGTCATTGGCCAGGGACAGGCTGACCGGATAAGTCAACGACTGGCCGAACACCGCAACGCAATAGGGCAACCAGAACAGCAGCGCCACTGAAGTGCCCGCCAAACTCCCCAGCAACATCACCGCGCTGCCGGCCAGCACCAGCTCCACACCCGCCGTCATCAACCCGCGTTGACCGGTGCGAAGTACAAAGCTATTGACCGCCAAAGCCCCCAGAAAATAGGCCGCGCTGATCGGCCAGCCCAACACCCCGTATTCCACGGCCGACCAGTTGAACGGTCCTTGCAGAATCAGCGGCGCTGCGGTGTTGAACGCGACAATCACCCCGTACCCAAGGCCGCCGGTGAGGGCCGGCAACAGAAAGGCGCGATGACGCAAAATGCGCCAGTAACTCGGCCAGGCGGCTGACGGGGCATTCTCCTCGGCCAGCACCGGGAACGTAACCCGAGCCACGACCAGCCCCATCATCAGACTCACAGCACCCAACAGGTAGAAAATCGCTGGCCAGCCCAGCGCCACCTGGATGATCGACCCCAGGTATTGGCCGATCCCCAGCGCCACCACAAAGGAAATCGAAATCCAGGACAACGCCTTGGCCAGCAGCTCGCCGCGGAAACTGTCGCGGATCAGCACCCGGGCCATAACCGAAACGCCGCTGGCGCCAATGCCCTGAACCAGTCGAAACGCCAGGAACGATTCAAGCGTCTGGCTCAGGGGCAGGGCCAGATTGCCCAACCCGTAGATGCCCAGCGCGGCGAGCAGCACCGGTTTGCGGCCGATGCGCTGGCCAAGGCTGCCCCAAAACAACATCGGCAATGCCATGCCGATCAGATACACCGCCAGCCCCCAGGAAACCTGCGAGGCGTCGGCGGACAGATCCCGGGCCATGTCCGGCAGCGCCGGCAGGTAAATGCTCATGCCCAATTGGGCGAGGAAAACTGTGCAGCAGGTGACGAGGAGGGTGGTGCTGCTCTTCATTGAATCTTCCCTGGTTTCAGTTCAACAGCCGATGTCCCGGCCTCGAGTGCGTAAAAACCCGGTGATGAGTTCACAAAAGTGGCGGATCAGCGTCGGCTCCATGTCGGCGCGCAGGGTGATTCTGATGGCTGCCTTGCCTTGTGCGACCACCGGAAAAAACACGGCCGAGGTGAAGAAACCGTGATTGGCCAGTTCCATGGCGATGCTGTTGGCCAGCGCTGCTTCGCCGCATTTGACCAGTCGAATCGCCATGTTGCTGTTGTGTTGATCGGTTCGTATGAGGCTGTCAAAGAGCTGGATATTAGCCTGAAGTTTTTCCTGCAACGCGGCAAATTCCGGCGTGCGATGAAGCTGGATGGATGCTCTGCCTGCGCCAATGGCTGCACTGATCAGGCTTTGCGACCAATTGCTGGGGCCGCCGTAACGAGCAATGAGCCTCTTCTGCCGTTCATTGCCCAGCATCACCAGACCACCGCTGGCGCCAAACGACTTGGCCAGCGAGGCGACGATCAGGCAGTCATCCTCCAGGGCATGCAACCTGGGGCGCACGAGGCCTGCGCCCGATGTTCCGACGGCGGACAGCGCGTGGGAATCGTCCAGGTAGAGAAACAACCCATAGCGGTCCTTCAGATACAAAAGACTGTCCAGGTCTGCGACCCCGCCCATGCTGTAGGCGCCGTCGGCGACATACGCGACGGTGCGGTGTTGCTGACACTGCTTCTCGAGAAAATCCATGTCGTTGTGAGGGCAGGTCACGACCGTGGTTTCATCGGCGCAGGCGGCTTTGAGGTGATTCATCGAATAGTGCGCCAACCGGTCGAAGACCATCACGGGAGGGCGGTTTTCCGTGAACACGCCGCTGGCCAGCAACGGCAGGATTCCGGCACTCGCCGCACTGCACGACAAGGTGCTCAGGCAACTGGCGCCGAACAACTCGGACAGTTCGGTTTCGTACTGTTCCAGAATTGCCAGCTTGCAGCGGTTCTTTGAGTTGGCGACGCGAAGGGTGCCTGTTTCCCATAGGGTATTTATGGCGCCGTCGAGAATGTCGGGATGGTGATCCAGGCCCAGGTACGACGTCGTGCAGAAATGATGAAACGCGCGCCCGTGCTGATCGAGCATTCGGTTGGCACTTTTGATTTCGACGTTAATCCCCGAAATTTTCCCGGCTTCAGCGCTCTCCCAATCGTGATCGGCCAACGCGATGACTTTGCGGTAGTTGGTGTAGCGGTTTGCCGCCTGCGATGTCTGGTCCATATGAAAATGACTTTCCTTGAGTGAAACGATCCATGGAATTGTTGCAGTTCGTGTGTGTTTCCAGACTTTACAGAGCGCGGCGGAGGCTTTGAATCGGCTGTTTCCGGTACGGCTGAGTGTTACAAGAGATTTATGTGTAGGGCGATGCCTCGTGATGTTGTGGGCAATTTGCTTTGCCGAGTCGCGTAGAAACCGGGCTATCCTGCCGACTCAGTCGAACAGAAGTCATCGAGCCCTCCATGCTGGAAAAAAGCCTGATCCGCCGCCTCGACCTGATCACTCTCCAGCTGTTTGTCGCCGTTCATGAGGAGGGCACCCTGACTCGTGCGGCCGCGCGTGAAGCCATCGCCGTGTCGGCGGCCAGCAAGCGATTGATGGAGCTGGAGGAAGCGCTGGGGATCAGCCTGTTCGTTCGCCAGGCCAAAGGCATGACCCTGACGCCGGCCGGTGAAACCTTGTTGCACCATGCGCGGCAGATGCTGTTCAACGTCGAGAAAATGGGCCTCGAACTGGGCGAGCACAGCCACGGTATTCGCGGCTATGTGCGGATGCTCGCCAACCTGTCGGCGATCATTCAGTTTCTGCCCGAAGACCTGCGGGACTTTTCCGAGCGTCATCCTCAGGTCAAGACCGACCTCGAAGAGCGCCCCAGCAGCGGGGTGATTCAGGGTGTGCTGGACGGCGTGGCCGACCTGGGAATCTGCTCCAGTGACAGCGACGTCAAAGGTCTGCACAGCGTGCTTTATCGACAGGACAAACTGGTGGTGTTGATGCTGCCCGATCATCCGTTGGCGAGTCGTTCCAGCCTGGCCTTCGCCGATACGCTGGGCAGCGATTACGTCGGTCTGCATTCCGCCAGTTCGATCAATATGCGTACCCACGCGGCCGCGCGCGAGGCCGGCACAGTGCTCCGGCTACGGATTCATGTGCCGGGGTTCGACGCCATGTGCCGGATGGTCCAGGCCAACATGGGCATCGGCATCCTGCCGCAAAAGGCCTATGAGCTGTTTGGCCGGGCGCTGGGCTTGCACGCGGTGCCGTTGACGGATGACTGGTCGGATCGCGCGTTGGTACTGGTGGTGCGCAATGAAGCGGCGCTGTCGCCGGTGAGCCGGATGTTGTTCGAGCATTTGCGCGGAGCGGATTGAGCGTTCGCGTTTCGCGAACGTTCGTTGCCAACTGAAGGTTGGATTCCAGGCCCCGTGGTCCTCTAGCCTTGGCACATATTCCAAGAACAACATGAGGTACCCCGCGATGACTGCCCCCTTGAGTGCAATCAAAGTGATCGAGATCGGCACGCTGATCGCCGCGCCGTTCGCCGCGCGCATGCTTGCCGAGTTCGGCGCCGAGGTGATCAAGATCGAAGCCATGGGTCAGGGCGATCCGCTGCGCAAATGGCGCAAGCTGCACGAAGGCACGTCGCTGTGGTGGTACCTGCAATCGCGAAACAAGAAGTCCCTTGCACTGAATCTCAAATCACCCGAAGGCATTGAACTGGTCAAGCAACTGGCGACCAGCGCCGACGTGCTGATCGAAAACCTGCGCCCCGGCGCCCTGGAGAAACTCGGCTTGGGCTGGGACGTGTTGCACGCCCTCAACCCTAACCTGACGCTGGTGCGTATATCCGGTTATGGCCAAACCGGTCCGTACCGTGATCGTCCGGGATTCGGTGCGATCGGCGAGGCGATGGGCGGGATTCGCTACACCACCGGCACCCCCGGTTCACCACCGGCCCGGGTGGGCGTCAGCCTCGGTGATTCCCTGGCTTCATTGCATGCGGTGATCGGTGCCTTGATGTCGCTGCTACGGGTCAAGACCGGGCAGGGCGGTGGGCAAGTGGTCGACGTGTCCCTGGCCGAAAGTGTCTTCAACGTCATGGAAAGCCTGGTGCCGGAATACGACATGCTCGGCCATGTTCGTGAGCGCAGCGGCGGCGCCTTGCCGGGCATCGCGCCCTCCAACACTTACCTGACGGCCGATGGCGCCTACGTGGTGATCGCCGGCAACAGCGACCCGATCTACAAGCGCTTGATGGACGTGATTGGTCGCCGTGATCTGGCCGATGCGCCGGAGTTTGCTCATAACGACGGACGTGCCGCCAAGAGCAACGTGCTCGATGCGGCGATCACTCACTGGACCAGTAGCCTGCCGATCGACGATGTGTTGTCGGCACTGGAAGCTGCCGAAGTCCCGGCCGGGCGCATCTATTCAGTCGCCGACATCGTCGCCGATCCGCACTATCAGGCGCGGGACATGCTGCTCAACGCCGACCTACCCGGCGGTGCCACGGTGAAGATGCCCGGCATTGTGCCGAAAATGTCCGAGACGCCCGGTGGCGTGAACTGGTCCGGGCCTGCGCTGGGCCAGCACACCGACGGCATCCTCGCGGGACTGGGCCTTACCGGTTCGGACATCGAACGGCTGAAAGCTCAAGGGGTGGTGCAATGATCACTGATTTTTCCGAGACCCTGATTGTTCAGGAAGTCTCCCCCCGCGACGGCTTGCAGATCGAGCCGACCTGGGTCGAAACCGTCGACAAGATTGCCTTGATCGATCAGCTGTCGCTGGCCGGTTTCAGCCGCATCGAAGCCGGCTCGTTCGTGTCACCCAAGGCGATTCCGGCGCTGCGCGACGGTGAGCTGGTGTTCAAGGGCATCACCCGGCAACCGGGGGTGATTTACGTCGCGCTGATCCCCAACCTGAAAGGCGCGCAACGGGCGCTGGCGACGGGGGCCGACGAGTTGAATCTGGTGATGTCCGCCAGCCAGACCCACAACCTGGCCAACATGCGCATGCGTTGCGAAGCCTCATTGGCCGCGTTCGGCGAGATCGTGCAATACGTTCGCGGGACGACGGTGCGGCTCAACGCCAGCATCGCCACCACCTTCGGCTGCCCGTTTGAAGGCAAGGTCGATGAGGATCGCGTGCTGCAAATCGTCGAGGCTTATCAGGAGCTCGGGATCCAGGGCATTACCCTGGCCGACACCACCGGCATGGCCAATCCGCGGCAGGTTGATCGTCTGGTGCGGCGGGTCTTGCAGCGAGTTTCACCCACTGACTTGACCCTGCATTTTCACAACACTCGCGGCCTCGGTCTGTGCAACGTACTGGCCGCCTATGAGGCCGGTGCCCGACGCTTCGACGCGGCACTGGGCGGGCTCGGCGGTTGCCCGTTCGCGCCGGGTGCCTCCGGCAATATCTGCACCGAAGATTTGGTCAACTTGTGCGATGAAATCGGCATTCACACCGGCATCGATCTGCCGCTGTTGCTGCAATTGTCGCGAGGATTACCCGCACTGCTGGGCCACGAAGTGCCCGGTCAACTGACCAAGGCCGGACGCAATTGCGATCTGCATCCGACGCCGCAATCCATCACAACCTTGTAATCCCACACCAGACAACAAAAACAATCGGACACCCACGTGCAGTCCGCCTGGAGAAACATCATGAGCCTTAATGTACTGGAGGCGGGCGCGAGCCCGTCCGTTAGCCACGACGAAGAAAAAGCCCTGGTCAGCAAAGTTGCCTGGCGCCTGATGCCGTTGATCATGGTCTGCTACCTGTTCGCGTTTTTCGACCGCATCAACATCAGCTTCGCCAAGTTCCAGCTGCAGACCGACCTGAGCCTGAGCGATACCGCTTACGGCCTCGGCGCCGGGCTGTTTGTGGTCGGTTACGTGATCTTTGAAGTGCCGAGCAACATGATGCTCTACAAGGTTGGCGCCCGGCGCTGGATCGCCCGGATAATGATGTCCTGGGGCCTCGCTACTGCGGCCATGGTCTTCGTCAATAGCGAATGGCAGTTCTACGCCCTGCGCTTTGTGATTGGCGCGATGGAGGCCGGTTTTGCGCCGGGTGTGCTGTATTACCTGACGCTGTGGTTCCCGCAAAACTATCGCGGACGCATCACGTCGATGCTGTTTCTGGCGTCGGCGTTTGCCGGTCTGGTGGGTGCACCGTTCTCCGGGCTGGTGTTGCAACACCTCGACGGCTTCCTCGATATGCGCGGCTGGCACTGGTTGTTTCTGCTGGGCGGCGTGCCTTGCATTGGCCTCGGCTTGCTGGTGCTGACGTTGCTCAAGGACCGCATCGAAGACGCCCATTGGCTGACGCCGTCGGAGAAGACGCTGCTGGCCAGCCGTATCGCGCACCATGAACCGCACAAGAGTGGCGGCTCGTTGCTCGCTGCGCTGCGGATTCCGGGTTTCCTGACCCTCGGGCTGATCTACTTCCTGATTCAGGTGGCGTCCTACGGCTTGAACTTCTGGGCCCCGCAACTGATCCGCAGTGCCGGCACCGAGAGCCCGGTGATGATTGGTTTGCTGACGGCCATCCCTTACATCTGCGGCGCCATCAGCATGGTGGTGATCGGACGGTTGTCCGACTCGACCGGTGAGCGACGCAAGTTTGTCGCAGGTTTGGTTGCCGTGGGCGCGGTGGGGTTCTTCTGTGCGGGGATCTTCGCTAACCACACGACCTTCCTGATTGTCGCGCTGGGCTTGCTCGGTGCCGGGATCATCGCGTCCATCCCGAGCTTCTGGACCTTGCCGCCAAAACTGCTGGCCGGTGCTGGCGCAGGGGCTGCTGGCGGGATCGCGGTGATCAACACCCTCGGCCAGTTCGGCGGCATTGTCAGCCCGGTCATGGTCGGGCGAATCAAGGACCTGACCGGCAGCACCACGCCGGCGCTGTATGTCATCGGCGTCGCGGCACTGATCGCCGTTGCGCTGCTGATGTGGGGATTGCCGCAGAAGCTGCGCACGCTCGACAAGTTTTAAAGGTTTCGCAGGCTACGCCAGTTTCTGCATCGACCACGCATCACTGCAGGCGCTGGCGAAGGCTGCGATCAAGACGTTGCTGTTATCGCTTTTTCCAATGTGCCACCGAACTGAATCAACACCACTCCAGCCATTAACAACACCGCCCCAAACACCCGCGGCACTGTCATCTCCCGCTCCACCAACCCAAACCACCCGAAGTGATCCAGCACTAGCGACGCCACCACCTGTCCCGCCAGCGCCAAAGCAATAAACCCCGATGCCCCGAGTTTGGGCAGCAACATCAGCGCCAGCGAGATGAAGCACACCCCAAACGCGCCACCGGCCCACATCCACAGTGGCGCCTTGCTGATGAACGCCAGCGACGGCAACGGCAAACGCAGGGCCAACATAACCGGCAACAACACCACAATACTCACCAACAACGACGCGAGGGTTGCCCATAACGGATGACCCAAGCCGCGACCGAGGTTGGCGTTGATCGCGCTTTGAAAAGGCACCACCGCCCCGGCTATCACGGCCAGTAGCAACAGCCCGGCCCAATGCAACGTACTCATGATGAATCTCCAACAGGTTTTGCTGGACTCTAGAGTATTCGTCGCGCAGATTTAAATTCCAAATAGCTATCAAGAACATGCATCAGATGAATGATCTGCGCCGTGTCGACCTCAATTTGCTGGTGATCCTCGACGCCTTGCTCAGCGAGCAACACGTGACCCGTGCCGCCGAGCGCTTGCACCTGAGTCAGCCGGCCGTCAGTCATGCCTTGGCGCGACTACGTGATCTGCTTGGCGATCCTTTACTGGTGCGGGCGGGCGCAAGTCTTGTACCAACCCCACGAGCCCTGGAGTTGATGGCACCTTTGGCCGAAGCCCTGGCTCAGGTGCAATCGCTGCTGGCACCGAATACTTTCGATCCGGCCACCGCCAAGCGCACGTTTCGACTGGCGATGTCCGACTATGGCGCTGCAATCGTCCTGCCGGGGTTGATACGGACATTGCGCCGGGAAGCGCCGGGCATCGATCTGCAAATCAGCCATGCCAGTCGCGAAGGCATGCTCGAGGGAGTGCTCAACGGCGACATCGACGTGGCGGCAGGCGTCTTTCCAGAATTGCCGAACGAGTTGCGCAGCACTCCGCTGTTCGAAGAGCACTACGCCTGTCTGGTCGACCGCAACAGCCTGCCCACCGATGGCGTGCTCGACCTGCCGACTTACCTCGCCCGCCCCCATGTCCTGCTGGAAATGCGCGGCAGCGGCACCCCGGAAATCGAACGGGCCCTGACAGCCCTGCGTGAACGCCGTCGCGTGGCGATCAGCCTGCCGCACTGGAGCGTCGCCCCGGAGTTCATCAGCGGCACAGACCTGATCCTCACCGTCGCTTCCCGAGGGTTGCTCAATATCGATGAGCAGTCGTTGATCGTGGTCCCGCCGCCGTTTCAGATTCCGTCGTTTACCTTTGTGTTGGTTTGGCACACGCGGCGGGGTGGGGATCAGGCGTTGAACTGGTTGAATGGGCGGATTGAGGAGGGGATTGGACGCGGTTGAGGACGCAATACTGTTCACTTAAACGTGGTATTTCAGGTATGCCTGCATTTGTGGCAGAAAATACCCTTGAGGAAATAAAATTGCTGACAGGCCTTAATCACCTGACCTTCGCCGTCACCAACTTGAACCGCAGCGTGGCGTTCTATCACGATCTGCTGCAACTTCAGCTTGAAGCCACGTGGGACACCGGCGCCTATCTCTCGCTGCCGGGTCTGTGGTTGTGCCTTTCCCTCGATCCACTGCGCAACTCCGAATCCGCCGCCGATTACACCCATTTCGCCTTCGGCATCAGCGCATCGAATTTCCCTTTGTTCGTCGAACGCCTGCGATCCGCCAACGTGCAGGAATGGCGCGACAACCGCAGTGAGGGCGCGTCCTTCTATTTCCTCGACTCGGACGGCCACAAGCTTGAAGCCCATGTCGGTGACCTGACGTCACGGCTGGCAGCCTGTCGTGAGCGTCCGTATGCGGGAATGAGGTTCTTCGACGATCAGTAAGTCGGGTCCCGGAGACCTGAGATAGACTTGCGTGCATTCACCCCAGCTCAACAGGACTCCCCATGACCCCATCGCTGCTAATGGCCGTTCTCGCCTCGGGCTTTATCTATGGCATCACGCCGGGGCCGGGTGTGTTGGCGGTGTTCGGCATCGGTGCGGCGCGTGGTCGGAGGGCCGGTGCGGGATTTCTCTGCGGGCATTTGCTGGGGGATGTGGTCTGGTGCAGCACTGCGCTGATCGCGATTGTCGGTGCACGGGAAATCGGCAGTACCGCGTTCGATGTGCTGGGCGTGCTCAGCGGGCTGTATCTGTTCTGGCTCGGTCTGCGCGCGGTTCGCGCTCGTCGCAGCAGTGTCGAGGCGCCACAGGGGCCGGCGCGGCAGCCGTTCTGGCACGGCATTCTGTTTGGCCTGACCAATCCGAAGGCTTACCCGGTGGCGGTGGCGACGTTTACCGCGCTGCTGTCCAGCCGTGCCGAATTGCTGCATTGGTCGATGCTGCCGTGGTTGATTGTCCTGAGCTTCGTCGGTGGCCTCATGGCCTACGCTATCCTCATTGGCATTGTCGGGGCGCGGCAGGTGCGCATGTTGTACCAGCGCCATGAGCTGTTGATCACACGGTTGTGTGGGGTGATGTTTATCGGATTCGCCATCAATGCTCTGGCGCATGCATTGCCGGGGCTGGTGGCGAACAAGGCGTGAGGCTGATTGCAAGGAGGCGTCAGTTGTACTGATGGGTCAGGGAGGGTTCTTTATTGCTGCATTGGCCGGACACGCTCACCGCACTATGGCAACCAGAAATTCCGCGCCGTTGGCGAGCTTCATCGATCTCTTGCTGGACGCCGTCTGTGCGGTCGACAAACAAGGTCGCTTCGTATTTGTCAGCGCGGCGTGCGAGCGTATTTTCGGTTATACCCCCGAAGAGCTGATCGGCCAGCCGATGATCGACCTGGTGCATCCCGCCGATCGTCAGCGCACCCTCGATGCCGCGCGGGAGATCATGGGCGGCGACCCCAAGCTCAATTTCGAAAACCGCTACCTGCGCAAAGATGGCCGGGTGGTGCATATCCTCTGGTCGGCGCGCTGGTCGGAGGTCGACCAACTGCGCATCGCCGTGGCACGCGACATCACCGAGCGCAAGCAGGCCGAATCCCGGCAAGCGGCGTTGTATGCGATTTCCGAAGCGGCCCACGCGGCGGAAGATTTACTGGCGCTGTTCAAACGCATCCATTTGATCATCGGTGAATGGCTGCCGGCGTTGAATTTCTCCGTGGCGCTGTATGACGAACACTGTGCGCAGCTGAATTTCCCTTATCACGTGGACGACCTGGAGCTGCAACCCGAGCAGCCCGGAACGATCACCGGACGCCTCTGCGCCGAGGTGATTCGCAGCGGCCAGCCGATTCTGCTGACACCTGATCAGGACAATCCACTGGAGGGGTTTGAGGCGCTGGTCGCGGGCCAGCATTCGCCTTGCTGGCTGGGCGTGCCGTTGAGTTCACAAAACGGCACCATCGGTGCGCTGATCGTTAAAAGCGTGCCCGGTGGTGAGCGCTACACCGAACAGGACAAGGAGCTGCTGCAATACGTTTGCGCCCAGGTCGCCACAGCGATTGAGCGCAAGCAGTTGCATGCCAGACTGCAGCGCATGGCCCAGTATGACCAACTGACTCAACTGCCCAACCGCGAGCTGCTCCGTGACCGGCTTAAACACTCACTGACGCTGGCTCGGGCGGAGTCCGGGCGGATGGCATTGCTGTATGTCGACCTCGACCGCTTCAAAGAAGTCAACGACACCCACGGCCATGCAGTCGGCGACATGCTGTTGCAAGCGGTCGCCAATCGGCTAAAGGGTTGCGTGCGTGAAACCGATACCGTGGCGCGCATCGGTGGTGATGAATTTGTGGTGTTGTTGCACAGCATCCACGCCTCGGAAGACGCCGACAGCGTGGCGGGAAAAATCCGACAGGTCCTGGCTCAACCCCTGCGTCTGGATGGGCATAGCGTGAACATCCTGCCGAGTATCGGGGTCGCTCAATACCCCGAGCACGGCACCGAGGAAAAGCAGCTGTTCAGGCATGCCGATGAGGCCATGTATGCCATCAAGCGCGAACATCATCAGCGCCTCGGGGCTTGAAAAATCTGCCACCGTTCGTCGCGGCGATTTCAACTTTTCTAAACCTTTGCGGCGATCGAAATTCTGATTCTATGCGGGCTCCTGCTCGCCGCGCTCATCACCAAGAGGTAGAGAATCATGCCTAATTCAAGAAACTCGAACTCGGGAAACTTCGCCAACGATCGAACGAAGGCGCCTGAAACCGGTCGCAAAGGTGGGAAAACTACCACCACGACTGTCGATAAAGACCCTGCGAAACCCGATATGGGCCGCAAAGGTGGTCAGAAATCGAAGTAGCGGTGAAGGTAGTTTTGATTGAGAGGCGGGAGCGTAAGCTCCCGTTTGAATTTTTTACGAGGAGGGCGAGACCATGAGCCGGATGGCCACCCGATTACGCAATGCCGGTTTTGCCACGTTGCTGGGTCTGTGCGCCAGCAGTGCCTTTGCCCAGTCCCCCGCCGAATTCATCAACGATGCGTCGGCCAAAGGCATGGCAGATATCGAAGCCAGCCGCCTGGCGCACCAGAAAACCGAATCCAAAGAGGTCAAGGACTACACCATCGTCGTCATCAATGACCGCACCACCGCCAACCAGCATCTGGCGAAAATCGCCAAGCAACTGGATTTGCCGGTGGCTCCGCGCGAAGAGGTAGTCGATAAAGCCAAAGCCTTGATGCCGCAAGTGCAGGGCGGCACCAGCTTCGACCAGGCCTACGCGGCCAGTCAGGTGAAAACCACCCAGGAAGCCATCGAACAGCTTCAACAGGCAGCACAGACCACCGACGTGCCTGAAATCAAAGCCTTTGCCGAAGAAACGTTGCCCAAATTGCAGAACCATCTGCAAATGGCCAAGGCGCTGCAAGCCAGTCGATAACTGTCAGGTTGCGCGGGTGACCTCGGGCCGCCCGCGATCCTCCAATTAGCTTTCATTCAAATCCTGCTTACCTTTTTCCTGGACGACGGTACCGTCCAGGGAAATCGTTTCGCCCTCGCCAAGTTTCCGATACTGCTTTCTCAGCGCTTCCAGCTGCTTTAGGTCCAATGCCTCAAGCCCCAGCATCGCGTTCTGCGCCTCCTTCGTCACCCGCAGCAACTCATCGACCTTCAAGTGCAAAATGTCCGTGTCGCGGTTCTGGGTGTTCTGGATCAGAAACACCATCAGGAAGGTGATGATGGTGGTCGACGTATTGATGATCAGTTGCCAGGTGTCGTTGAAGTGAAAAATCGGCCCACTCAGACCCCACAGAAAAATCAGAATGATCGCCCCCATGAACGTCTTGGGGCTGCCCGCCCACAGGGCAAGTTTCTGAGCGACTTTTGCGAATTTCATTGCCGTGTTCCTTATAGGGATGCGCCTGATTTTCAGACAGCACGGGCATGATGAAAATTCTGATTAAATTCTGGATTCAATGAAAAGCCGGTAGCTAGTACCTCGGTATTTTGGAGGAGCTGCCGGGACTACGATCTGGCGATCTTGTAGGACGAATTGAACCGGATATGGATGGAAGAAATCTCTGTTGTTCCCAATTCTTGGTTGGATTCTTTCTTTGTGCCGGTTTGTGTCTAGTATCAAAGGCAATCAATTTGCCAGCATGCAAACACACGGATCGAACCAGATAAGAGGCCACTCATGGAATTCTTCGAAAAGTTAGCAAGCTTAGCCGCCAAAGTTCGTTTGCAAGGCGCTGCCATTAAGACGGAAGAAGCGACCAAGAACGCGTTTGTCATGCCATTTATCAGCACGGTGCTGGGCTACGATGTCTTCGATCCGACGGAAGTAACTCCCGAATTCGTTTGCGATATTGGAACGAAAAAGGGTGAAAAAATTGATTACGCAATCATGAAGGGAGGAGACGTTCAAATCCTCATCGAGTGCAAAAAAATTGGTGAGTCGTTGCACATCAATCACGCCTCTCAATTGTTTCGCTATTTCCACGTCACCAGCGCCCGAATCTCTATCCTTACCAACGGTCAGGTCTACAAGTTTTTCACCGACCTGGATGCGCCCAACAAGATGGACGAGAAGCCATTTCTTGAACTCGACCTTCTGGATATCGACGAGTATTCCGTCCCCGAATTGGTCAAGCTCACCAAGTCAGCCTTCGATGTGGATTCGATCATCAGCGCCGCAGGTGAGCTGAAGTACGTCAGCCAAATCAAAAAGGTCATTGCTTCGCAGGTCAGCAAGCCTGATGACGACTTTGTGAAAGTGTTCGCTTCGCGTGTATACGAAGGTGTGATTACTCAGAAGGTCCGTGAGCAGTTCCATGAGCTAACGAGAAAAGCCGTGGTGCAGTTTCTCAACGACCAAATCAACGACAGGCTCAAGTCGGCCATGAGCGGCGCCATTCAACCCGCGTTGGCCTCTTTACCGGTTTCTTCCAGTGGTGCTGAGCAGCCGGATTTGCGAGACGAGTCAGAGGACAAGGTTCTGACCACCTTGGAAGAGCTGGAGGGATATCACATCGTCCGTGCCGTCGTTCGGTCTGTTGTCGATGCGAAGCGGATTGTTCAGCGCGACACCCAGAGTTACTTCGGAATTTTGCTCGACGACAACAACCGCAAACCGATCTGTCGTCTGCACTTCAATCGTTCACAGAAGTACATCGGTATTTTTGACGAAGAAAAGAATGAAACCCGGCACGCAATAAATTCGATAGACGATATCTACGAATACTCGGATCACTTGAAGAAGACTGTTGGATATTACGACTAACCGAGCTTGCTCGGCGCGAAAAAAAACTGGCCATCGCGGCTAATGCCAGTCAGTTAAGCTGACTGGCATTTTTGTTTTTTATCGGATACTTCGGGGATTTAAGCCTGATAGCCCGGGGATAAACGCGCTCCTCTCGTCGATGAGGCAGAACGTAATGCAGGGCTGAAGCATGCAGCTCGGCCAGGTATGTGGGGATGCTCCCGGAACGGTCGGCCGAGACGCTGTTGATAAAGCCGAGGATCGCCCAGGTGCAGGCGGTAAAACTCATTTCACATGGGTAAATTCCGGGACAATGGCGGCTCATTTCCACCATCTGATAGCGCAACAAGTTGTAGCCCAACAACACACCCCACAACTCCTGCTCGATCATCTCGGGCGTCTTGCTGCGCAGCGTGTAACTGCTGTTGAGCAGTGTCTGTTTCATTTCCAGAAAGCCTAATTCGATCTCCCATCGCTGGCTGTAAAGGTCAACGATTTCGTCGGACGGGAAGCGCAGTGGGTCGACCATCGAGGTCAGTATCTGACACACCTTGCCCTTGACGGTTTTACTTAAGAGTCGTGCGGTCAGGCGCTCCGGCAGCCCCGGCCATTGCTTGCGGGCCTGCGGCGAAGTGCTTAATGAGGAAAACCGGTGTCGCCATGCTGGTTGCTGGCGGAGTCATAGCGCGCCCGATTTTCCGGCGTGTCGGGCGTGCGCCAGACGACGCCATCGACGCCCAACAAACGCAGACCGGCCCAAGTCGGATGACCGGCCGCCTCATGCCAACTTTTCTGGGTCAGATCGAAGACTTGTCGTACAGCTTCGCTGCCTAATCTCTGGCGGGCCTGGACTACGGCGCTGGGGGCGACCAACGGGCGCTGGCCCGGCAGCATGATGTTCATGCGACTGACCACATCCCAGGCCGACATGCGCCGGAAGAACGCCATGGAGATCACGCACCAGAGCATCATTTCCAGCGGCAAACGGCGCTTGCGCAGCGTCGCCACACCGGCCTGTTCAAGCGCCTGCTCGACCAAAGAAGGATCGAGTAAGGAATCCAATCCCTCGATGGCGTTGGGGGTAGAGGCGATGTTGTGGGTCAGTTCCAGTGCCCGAGCGAGACGCATAAAAAATCCGATGCCAGTACAGGCATCGGATTTTGATTTCTTGCGGCCAAAGGTCAAGCGAGAAGGCTTAACTGATCGGCATTAGCCCTTGAGGCCGGTTTTTTAGGCGTCCATTCACTCCGCCAACTTCACGTCCACCGACCAACTGAAGTACCCCAATGCCTCGCAACTTTTATTGATCAACATGAATTTCAGTTCGCACGACGCCACCCCAGCCGCCAATTGCGTGCAGTGCCAGTAATGATCATCGGCCGTATGGCTGCCCGGTTGGGTTGGGTTTTCGGGGTCGGGTGCGGGGACCGTCAGGTCTGTGTGGACCACCAATTCAGGCGGTGAAAGGACCCCGGCATTACCTACATGTATCTCGTAGAACACCACGCTGTGTTCGGCGAGCAAGCTGACGGTCCTGCCACGGATTTGGAAGTTCTTTCCGTTATTGGCGGTAAGCGTCATTAAGCTGTCATTAATTGTACTTTGTGTTGGTTTTGTGCCGCTGATGGCAAAGATGAAGCCTTCTTCAATCTCGGTCGGGTTTTGCGGCTCAAGACTGGGTTGTGGATAACGTGAAAGCAGTGATTCGGCATCGACGATCAGCAGCACATTATTGGCTGGCGCGATACTCGCCGAGGGGGAGGCAATCGGTTCGGAAGTCATCATGGATTCCTTTCATGATGTTGATTCAAGACGGCAGCCGCATCGGTTCAAGCAAGGCATCCCGTCCCGGCCGAAGCGGCAACGAACTCGGTAGACCCCTCGTCGCCAAGGGGCCTGGTCATCGTCAGTTACGGATGGTAATGAACGGATCCCACGAGCAGCAGCCTACGATCCTGCAGTCGCGATCAACGATCAGGAAATGGAAGTGGTAGGTCACGCTACCGCACGAAAGTGTTTCCGAAGACCAGTAATGGTTATCAACTTTCTGGCAGCTTGGAACCGACGGGTTGCTGGTGTTGGGAACGGCAACGCACGCTGTAGCCTTTCGGGGCGTGGGTGTGGAGATCAACTCGTTGCCGACGTTGCCAACAAACTTGTAGAAAATCACTGCAGTCTCGAAACTCTGCGACAGACTGGTTTCACGCCAGCGAATCAAGTCGCCTACCTGGGCTTTCAAGTTGAGTTCGCCACCGGCCTGGCCGCTGACCACGTTGTTCTGATTGGTCACCATGTACACATGATTGACGTCGATTAACGTCGGCGAGGCAGGGTTTTTGCTGATGTTCGGGTAGTTTTTCAGAATGGTTTCAGTGTCGATTGAAACAAGTACATCCGTGACTCGAGACATAGTAAAGCTCCTTGTTCATAGTGAATGCCTGGCATCTTCCAGGCACAACAACGCTTGCTTGCCTTACGGCCGTTGCGAAAACACTACGGGCGGAACCCACCTGTCACGGGCATGAGCTGGCCTTGCTCCTTGCGTGCAAACTAACGGGTTCGGGTTCCTTCCGACGGGCCGCGATTGGACTATAGATGTGAATTTTAGGCTGTCAAAATTGCTTGGCTTCTAGTTCGACGAACGGTCGATTCGGTTATGACTTCAGAAGTTTTTGCGATAAAAAATGTTCATTCAAATCCTCTTTGTACGTTTGGTACTGTGGGGATTGGCAGCGAGGGAGTTGACTGACCGCTTTCGCCATACGTCGGATAGGGTAGAGCGCACCGGTCGAGGTATCGTAGCGAATCGGTTTTCCGCCTCTTGCTACAACAACGCACCGACAGGAGAACGCAATGAGTTGGTCCGCCAAACAATACGTCGCTTTTGAAGATGAACGCACACGTCCCGCCCGTGACCTGCTGGCCGCGATCCCTGCTGTGGACGCGCGCTCGGCAATCGACATCGGTTGCGGCCCCGGCAATTCGACCGAGTTGCTGGTTGAGCGCTTCGCCAATGCCACGGTGCGTGGCTTGGACAGTTCGACCGATATGATCGACGCCGCCCGCAAGCGCTTGCCGCAGGTGCAATTCGATACGGCTGATATTGATACCTGGAACGAAAACGGCCCGTTCGATGTGATTTTCGCTAACGCGGTGTTGCAGTGGCTACCTGATCACGCGAAGTTGCTACCTGCACTGGCGAGTAAACTGGCGCCCGGTGGCAGTCTGGCGATCCAGATGCCGGACAATCTCAACGAACCTTCGCATCGCTTGATGCGCGAAGTTGCAGCCGATGGTCCATGGGTTGGCAAGCTGGCGGGCGCCGCCGGGCAGCGGACGGAGATGGCTGATGCCAGTGGTTATTACTCGATGCTGCGAGCCCACTGTTCCCGTGTCGATGTGTGGCGCACGACTTACCATCATCCACTGGCTGGCGGCGCGTCTGGTGTGGTCGAGTGGTTCAAGGGCAGCGGATTGCGACCGTTTCTTGATCCGCTGGATGAGGCGGAGCAGGCGCAGTATCTCAAGCAGTATCAGGCGGCGATCGAGCTGGCTTATCCGCCGTTGGCCGATGGTTCAGTGCTGCTGCCGTTCCCACGGTTGTTTATCGTTGCAACGCGTTGATGCGTTTATGAAAAAGGGACAGATTCCGCTCTTTTCGTCTGTCCCTTCCGCGTACCAATGGCCGAGAATTCCGTCGTAGCTAGGCGTCAATCAGCTGATCAATCAAAACCGCGTTGCTATAGATCAAGCTTCCATCACTCGCGCGATGCCCGACCAGATGGAACTGACCGCGCTCGTTGTGTATATAGACGCGCATCTGGCAGTCGGACAAGGGGGCGTATCCCTCCGGCAATTGCAATTCCAGTGTGTCCATGTCGACATCCACCATTGCTTCACGCTCATGGGTCTTCTGCAGGCGTTCTTCTGCTTGCTCCAGACCCAGATGGAGGGGGCCATCGACGTAAAAATGGATTTCACCCATCGGGGTCGACTTTTGTTCTCCGTTGACTTTGCACCAGCCTTCGATCGTCAAGGCACTCATGACGAAATCTCCGTTGTGGACGGCTGGACGCTATCGCCCTTGGCCGTCTTGTCTGACCGCTATGCATAGGCGAGGATCTTTGCGGGCGCTTTTGCCGATCTTTGCCTTCCGTAATCAGACCTAATTATAGCTGGCAACCGGGCCTCGCTTGCTCGACGTGTTGTTCCGGCGAGATGTGTTGCTTAATAGTTACAGTTATATATAGCGAATAGATTTCAAGTGATCAAGTTGTTGCTGAAGTTGGAATATCCAGGCAACAGGGCTTTTCAGGAAAAGCGCTTGTTCCTGCCATGAACTATACTTCCTGCGGACTTTGTCACAAAGATAGGTGGTATTTGTCCAGCCTGTTTTGGCGTCAGATTAGTATTGATTTGACGATGTTGTTCTGTGGCGATGCTTAGGCATACCGATGAGTAACAGGAATAGGATGAAAGCAAAATGGCAATGGCAATTATTCTTGTACTAATCGTTATTGCATCTGTGCTGTTCCATATACTTGCGCCTTGGCATGCGACACCGGCAGCTTCCAACTGGGGGTCAATAGACACCACCCTGTTCATCACCCTGATCATTAGCGGAATATTTTTCATCGCCGTCACCCTATTCATGGCGGTGGCCGTGATACGTTTCCGTCACAAGGAAGGTGTCAGGGCGGCCTACCAGCCAGAAAATAAAAAGTTGGAAACATGGTTAATTATCGTGACCTCGGTAGGTATTGCCGCGATGTTGGCGCCAGGTCTGGTTGTTTACAGTGACTTTGTCCGGGTGCCGAATAATGCTTATGAACTTGAAGTGGTCGCCCAGCAGTGGCAGTGGGCCTTTCGTTTTCCCGGCCAGGACGGGAAACTGGGCAAGTCGGATATTAAGTTTGTTGATTCCGTCAATCCCTTTGGCCTTGACCCCAAGGATCCTGTTGGGCAAGACGATGTACTTATAATAAACAATGAAGTTCGCCTTCCGCTCGATAAACCGGTGAAAGTTTTACTGCGTTCTAAAGATGTGCTGCACGATTTCTATGTCCCACAAATGCGCAGCAAGATGGACATGGTGCCAGGGATGGTGTCGTACTTTTGGTTTACACCGACTAAAACCGGAAAGTATGAAGTCCTTTGCGCTGAATATTGTGGCGTAGGTCATTACAACATGCGCGGCCATATGATCGTGGAAGAACAGGATGCCTTCGATCAATGGCTGAACAGCCAACCAACTTTTGCGCAAACATTAACGACAGCTGCCAAACCCAGTCGGGACAGCGTGCTGGAAAAAGGTCGCCTGTTGGTCGAAAAGCTCGGTTGCAGTGCCTGCCATAGCCAGGATGGCAGTGCCAGTCTCGGCCCGGGATGGAAGGGGTTGTACGGCCGCACTGAACAGCTTGCCGATGGCACCAGTGTGCTGGTCGATGAGGCCTACCTGAAAGAGTCGATCCTCGATCCGAAGGCCCGATTGGTACAGGGCTACCCGCCGGTCATGGTGACCTATACTCTCAATGACGATGAATTGGGCGCACTCGTCGCTCTGATCAAATCACTGGGTGCCGCGCAGCAAGACAATGAACCTTCTGCCAGCGAAGCGTCGGGCCCAGGTGATGACTTGGCGTCGCAGGGACAGCGGTTGGCTCAGTCGCTCGGCTGTCTGGCCTGCCACAGTGTCGATGGCAGCAAGGGTATCGGCCCCAGTTGGCAGGGCCTGTATGGCAAGACAGAAACCCTTGCCGACGGTACGAGTATCAAGGCCGATGAGGGCTATATAAAGGATTCGGTTCTAAATCCCAGCGCCAAAATCGTCAAAGGGTATGCAGCCGTCATGCCGGCCTTTACTCCGAGTGATAAGGAGTTGAACGCCCTGATCGCTTTTATCAAATCCAAAGCGATTACCGACGCTGATGCGAGCAAGGCGGAGCCAGGGAAGTAGCCGTAAAGCAGCCAGGAATACACCGAAACTTCGACAGGAGGATGACGTGATGGCCTATGCGGAGCATGCCGAAACAGAAGCACTGCACGAACCCAAAAGTTTCCTGACCAAATATATCTGGAGTCAGGATCACAAGGTCATAGCCATTCAATATTCCTTGACGGCTCTGTTCGTGGGGCTTATCGCCATCGTGTTGTCTGACTTGATGCGCATACAGATAGGCTTCCCCGGTAGTTTGGCGTTCATGGACGCCAGTACTTACTATCAGGCGATGACCATGCACGGCATGATCATGGTCATTTACCTGCTGACGGCCTTGTTCCTGGGGGGCTTCGGCAATTATCTGATCCCGCTGATGGTGGGCGCCCGCGACATGGTCTTCCCCTATGTCAACATGCTGAGTTACTGGTTCTACCTGCTTGCGGTACTCGTGCTGCTCTCCAGTTTCTTTGTCCCTGGCGGCCCCACCGGTGCGGGCTGGACGCTCTATCCGCCACAGTCCATTTCTCAGGGGACACCAGGGGTCGAGTGGGGCATCGTCCTGATGCTCGTCTCACTGGCGATTTTTATTGTCGCAGCCACCATGGGCGGGTTGAACTACGTCACCACGGTGTTGCAGGCGCGCACGCATGGCATGACATTGTTTCGCATGCCGCTCTCCGTATGGGGAATCTTCATGGCCTCGATCATGGCCTTGCTGGCTTTCCCGGCGTTGTTCGTCAGTGCGGTCATGATGCTGTTTGACAAGCTGTTGGGCACCAGTTTCTTTATGCCAGCGATGGTCTCGCTGGGGCAGCAGCTCGATCACCAGGGTGGCAGCCCAATATTGTTCCAGCACTTGTTCTGGTTCTTCGGCCACCCGGAGGTCTACATCGTTGCTCTCCCTGCGTTTGGTCTGGTCTCCGACTTGATCAGCACGCATGCGCGTAAAAATATCTTCGGCTACCGAATGATGGTGTGGGCCATTATTGCGATTGGCGTACTCAGCTTTGTGGTCTGGGCGCACCATATGTATGTCAGCGGAATGAACCCGTACTTTGGCTTTTTCTTCGCCGTCACCACCTTGATCATCGCGGTGCCGACCGCGCTGAAAGTCTACAACTGGGTGCTGACCCTGTGGCGCGGCGACATTCATCTGACCGTGCCGATGCTGTTTGCCCTGGCCTTTATCGTCACTTTCCTGGTCGGCGGTCTGACCGGCTTGTTTCTGGGCAATGTGATCGTGGATATTCCGCTCTCGGACACCTATTTCGTTGTGGCTCATTTTCATATGGTGATGGGTGTCGCACCGGTACTGGTGGTGTTCGGCGGCATTTATCATTGGTTCCCGAAAGTCACCGGGCGTATGTTGAACGACACCCTGGGCAAGCTGCATTTCTGGATTACATTTCTGGGCACCTACGCCATCTTCTTCCCCATGCACTACCTGGGTTTCCAGGGCATGCCACGCCGTTACTACGCCTATGAAAACTACGCGTTCATCCCGCAGTCGGCGCAAGATTTGAATGCCTTCATTACGGTGGTCGCATTGGCCGTCGGCGTTTCCCAGTTGCTGTTCCTGTTTAACCTGGCCTGGAGTGTGTTTAAAGGCAGGCCCGCAGGCAGTAATCCCTGGGGCGCGGCCAGTCTGGAATGGCAAACGCCGAACACCCCGCCGATACACGGTAACTGGGGAGCGAAGCTGCCGGTCGTGCATCGCTGGGCCTATGACTACAGTGTGCCGGGGATAGAACAGGATTTTGTTCCGCAAACAGTCTCCGCCGAGGAGCTGGAGCACATGCGGCAACTGAGTGCCGGAACCAAGATAGCGGACGTTAAAACATGAGCCGAATGCTATTGAGAAACGCCGATGGCGCTGACCCCGGCGGCAGTTGGAGTCGCGATCCTGAAGGTATTCAGGCCGCCGCTGATAGAAGCCAAACTGCAAGAATAGGCCTGCGCTTGTTTCTGGCCGTGGTGAGTTCGTTATTCTTTCTCTTCCTGCTCGCCTTTATCGCCCGCTCACAAATGGCCGACTGGCTACCCCTGACAGACCCCTTGGCGCCGTTAGCCAATCCATGGCCGCTGTGGGTGAATTCGGCTTTTCTGGTATTGAGTTGCATCGCACTGCAGTGGTCGCGCATGGCCGCGCGACAGGCTCGACTGGACGCAACGGTCATTGGCTTTGTATTGGGGGGCGTATTTGCAATTGCCTTTCTGGTGGGACAATTCTGGGTCTGGCAGCAGTTTGTCGCCTGGGGCTACTTTGTCGCCAGCAATCCGGCCAACAGCTTCTTCTACCTGTTGACCGGTGTGCATGGGCTTCACCTGCTGGGCGGATTGATCGCCTGGGGCAGAACTGTCGCCAAATTCCTGCGTCATGTGCCGTTGCCGCAACTCAGCGCCAGCGTAGAACTCTGTACCATCTATTGGCATTACTTACTGGGTCTTTGGTTCGTGCTATTCGCTCTGCTGACCAGCACGCCGCAAACCTATGAAGTGATCGCCAGATTCTGCGGCCTGAGGTGAAAAGCCATGGCATCGCATTCACCCGCCCCAGGCGAGTCCAGTTCATCCAATCCACCCAGCTTGCCGCCTGCAGCAGGATGGCAGGGCATCGCCAGCGACTGGTCCTCGGATAAGGAGGCTTTCAAGCAGGTCCCCTGGGGCAAGGCGATGATGTGGATATTCCTGCTCAGCGATACCTTTATATTCACCTGTTTTTTAACCGGCTACATGTCGGTACGCATGACCATCACCACCGCCTGGCCGAACCCCAGTGAAGTGTTCGCATTGACGATCGGCGGTAGAGAAATCCCGCTTATTCTGATCGCCATCATGACCTTTGTGCTGATCAGCAGCAGCGGCACCATGGCCATGGCAGTCAATTTCGCCTATCGCCGTGATCGTGCGAAAACCACTGCCCTGATGCTGGCGACCGCTGCCTTGGGTGTGACCTTCGTCGGCATGCAGGCATTCGAATGGAGCAAGCTCATCGCAGAAGGGGTGCGTCCTTGGGGGAACCCTATGGGGGCGGCGCAGTTTGGTGCGAGCTTTTTCATGATTACCGGTTTCCACGGACTGCATGTGTCAATCGGCGCCATTTATCTCAGCATTGTGGCGATGAAAGTAATGCGGGGAGATTATGAGCGCTCCGGGAACTATCAGAACGTCGAGATAGCCGGGCTTTACTGGCACTTCGTGGATTTGGTGTGGGTGTTTATTTTTGCTTTCTTCTATTTATGGTAGAGGAGCACGGGTGATGGCACATGCTCAAGGTCAGCAACATCCGATCAGCTTGTACCTTAAAATCTGGGGGCTGTTATTCGTCCTCAGTACGATGTCGTATCTGGTCGACTACTTTCACTTCCATGGTTACCTTCGTTGGGCCCTGATTATCACTTTCATGTTGTTGAAGGCAGGTCTAATTGTCTCCATCTTCATGCACATGGCCTGGGAACGGTTGGCCATGGTCTACGCCATACTGGTGCCACCGTTGTGTTTGCTGGTGCTCATCGGGCTGATGGCTACCGAGGCGGACTATGTTTTCCTCAGCCGGGTCATTTTCTTCGGCCAATGAGCAGCTTCCGGATGGCCTTCAGTCTCCAGCGGCTAACCCGATATCACTCGCTTGAACTGATGCCATTTGTGCTGCCAGGCTACCGCCCAGTGGGGGGCTGCCGCTCCCGTGCCGGCAATCTCCAGCGTTGGGTGATGTCCGATAACCCCGTCCAATACCGACTCCTGATCCGGCTCGACATCTACGAAGAAAATATGTTTTCCCTCCTCTACCACCTGTTTAAAACTGCGGAAGCGAGTGTTTGGCACCTGGATACCAAAAAAACCGCCTTCCCAGATGCAGAACCCACATACAACAATGGCAAGAAAGATAAAAGGCATCCAGCCTGCGGCGGATTCGGTCCAGCCCAGCCAATAGGCGCAGCCAAGAACCAGCGCCGCTAGTGGCACACCGATCACTGCACCAATTTCGCCAGAATGGACAACATCCTGTTCCATTAACGAGTTAACTTCGTGAAGGTGATGTTGTTCAACATCGGCAACGTGTTCACTGAGCACATGAATTTGTTCGGAATTGATGCCGCTGGCTTCCAGCTCATTTTCAACGGCTTCAAGATCGTCGAGATTGTTGCTGATGTAATAGTGTCGATTCATGCCACACCTCCCATCTCGTGCTTGCCGTAGACCTCCTTTGTCTTGCAGCTGCCAGTCGAGATTTGCAGTCGGTATCAGTACCCGTGGGCAAAGTTCCACCCTTCATTCAAGCCATAAAAAAGTATAGCACTGCATATCATTCAGGCATGGGTACGCAAGCTTGCCGTCTGATTTCCCGGTACCCCAAATCCTGGACACAAAAAAACCGGTCACAACGGACCGGTTTTTGTGTTCCTGCATCTCCCGTCAAAACCCTCCTGACGTGAGACTAAATTCGATTGGAGCGGGTGAAGGGAATCGAACCCTCGTTATCAGCTTGGGAAGCTGGAGTAATGCCATTATACGACACCCGCTCAGAGCGGCTGACTTTGTACCAGATGTGGGCGTGGAAATGAAGTTTTTCTTTGCGTGGGACGGCTTTAGCGCAGGTGAAACAAAACACAGACCGGGTGGCGGTCTATCGCGGGCAAGCCTTGCTCCTACAGGAATGCATTCTACACTGTAGGGCGGGGCCTGCTCGCGATGACGCTGTTTCAGATGGCCAATGCATGTTGGTCCTGGACGTAGTGATAACGCGGTCGACTTTCGTGTTGCGAAGGTTTCAGAAAGCCCAGCAATGCGTTGCGGCTGTCTCGGCAAGCAGCTTTGTGTTCCATGTCGAGAAAGTGGCCGGTGGCCTGCAGGGTGGTGAAAGTAGCGTGTTGCACATGGTTGCCGAACAGTTGAGCGCCGTCGGCAGCGGTGTACTCGTCCCATTCGCCGTTCATGAACAGCACCGGCACGTTGATTTTCTCCGCGGCTTTGAAGAAGCACTGGCGATCACTGTGCAGCAGATCGCTGATGTGGAAATGCATCTGCCCGTATTCATGCTCGGCCAGAGAGCTGACGTGCCGATAATTGAAACGCTTGAACAGTGTCGGCAGGTGTTTGCCGATGGTGCTGTTCACCAGGTTGCCGACCCGGTCACCGTCCCGGCTGCCGAGGTAGTCGATGCCGCGCTCCAGGTAATCGAGCATGTGCGCGTTGATCTCCGGAGAGAACGAGCTGATCACGGCTTTTTCGATGCGTCGTGGCTGGTGGGCCAGGGCGACCAGTGTCGCGGCGCCACCCCAGGAAAACGACAGCACGTGTTCGGCGGCGAAGTGGTCGATCAGCTCCAGGAGGATCTGCCCTTCGATTTCCTTGGTCAGCAATTTCTCGTGCAGGTTGTGGGCTTTCGACTTGCCCGCGTAGGGCTGGTCGTAGCAAACCACATTGAACTGCGGGTGAAGGTTTTTCACGGTTTGTGCAAACGACGCAGTCGTGGCCATCGAGCCGTTGACCAGAATAATGGTCTTCTCTGCGGCGTCTGCGCGATAGAACTCCGTGTAAACCCGATACTGACCCTGTATATCCAGCACAGCGATTTCTGGCCTCATGTCATAAGACTCCTGGCAAGCGGGTATGCGTGCAAATCAGATTGCACGAGCTTTGTGACAGGTAGGCATACGCCTGGAATTTGAGAGGCCCATGTCGATCCATTGCAGTCCGGTCGACGGGTATTGTTATTGGCGGGCAGTCTGCCGGGGGAAAGCGGAACCTGAGGGTTCTCTACCGGCAAAAAGTTTCTTGGAAGCATGTTGTGACTAGTCGGTCACATTTCGGCCGACGTCCTGATTCAAGCAGGGGTCACGTCATCGCGCAAGTATCTTTGGCAAATTGTTCGACAACTTCTGCTGAGTGGTCGCCTGCTTAGATCAATTGAATCTCTTCGGTGCGTAATGCGCGGTACTCGCCCGGTTTCAGGGCACTGTCGAGCACCAGCGGGCCCATGCTTTCACGGTGCAGGCGCAGCACCTTGTTGTCGAAATGGCCGAACATCCGTTTCACCTGATGATAACGGCCCTCGACGATGCTCAGTCGTGCGGATGTTGGTCCGAGTACGGCCAGCCCGGCGGGTTGGGTGGTGAGGTCTTCGAAGGCGAAGTACAGGCCTTCGGTGAATTTCAAAGCGTATTCCGGGCCAATCTCTTGCTCGGTCTCTACGTAGTAGACCTTGGGCAGTTTGGTTTGCGGCTGGGTCAGGCGTCGCGACCAGCCGCCATCATTGGTGATCAGCATCAGGCCGGTGGTGTTGAAGTCCAGGCGCCCGGCGATGTGCAGGTCCTCCTTGTCCGGTTCATGGATCAGGTCGAGCACGGTCGGGTGTTGCGTATCGCGGGTGGCGCTGACGCAGCCAGAAGGTTTGTGCAGCATGAAGTAGCGTGCAGGCTTGCCGACTTGCAGCAGCTCATCGTCGACTTCCACGCGGCTGAATTCCAGTACGTCGGCGTGAGGGTCGCTGACGACTTTTCCGTCGATCCTGACGCGCTTTTCCACCAACAACAGACGCACCTGCTTACGGTTGAAGCGCGGCAGGTTGCTGAGGAAACGGTCAATGCGCATGACTAGGGATCGGTAGGAAAGGGGCGCGTATCTTACGTGATCGGTTGTGCGGTTGCTTACAGCTGCGCCTCGACTTGCGCGCAGCGTGGGCACAAACAGGATTTGTCGCGCAGTTCGGGCGGCAGTGCTTCGAGCACCGCCGGGTCGATGCTGACGCCGTAGCACCAGCAGGCCCGATCGGCGGTTCGCGGGTCGGCCAGAGTGCAGTCGTTGGAGGCGCCGCAGGCCGGACAGAAATCTGGCTTATTCATATAGGGTTATTCATAACTGGAGTGAGGCATTTCCACGCAGGTGCGGTTACGACCGGCTTGCTTGGCCCGGTACATCGCATGATCGGCCCTCGAGAGCAGCGTGTGCAAGGTGTCATCGGTCTGCAGGGTGGTCAGGCCGATGCTCACGGTCAGATGCAAGGCCTTATCGTTGTAGGCATAACGCTGTTGCTCGACATGCTGACGAATTTTCTCTGCGATCATCAGACCGGTCTCACCATCAGTGTCCTTGAGCAATACCATAAATTCCTCCCCGCCCCAACGGCAGACGATGTCGGAGTGCCGCAGGCAACTCTCCAGATCCCGTGCAAAGCCGATCAGTACCTGATCGCCGGCAAGGTGACCGTAGGTGTCGTTCAAAACCTTGAAGTGGTCCAGATCCAGCAACAACGCGGTCAGCGGTTTGGGCTCGCGCTGGGCTTCGTGCATGGCTTGCGCCGCCAACAGGTCGAAACCGCGGCGGTTCGGCAATTCGGTCAGGCTGTCGAGGATCGCCTGGGCCTGGATCTTGCCCTGGTAGCGCTTGATCACCCGGTTGAGCAGGGCCAGCACAATCAGCGTGACGATCAGGCAGATCAAGAGGTTGAGGTACAGCGACTGGCGGATTTCACTGAGGGCGCCGTCTTCGCGTTTGTCGACGAACAAGTACCAGTTCAGCTCCGGAATGAAACGCACATTGAGGAAATGTCCCTGGCCCCGGACGGAATATTCGTAGCTACCGCTGTGAGGTTTGGGCAGTTGGCTGACCAGGTCCTTCATGCTGTCGAGCTCGCCGAGGGTCCGACCGATCCGCGCGCCCTCTGGGCCACCCTCGGCGCCCGTCAGTACCAGGCGCCCGAATTTGTCGACGAAAAACACGCTGCGTTGATAACGCTGCTGATACTTGTCGATCAGCTTGATCACCGCATCGACTGTCAGACCGACGCCGGCCGCGCCAATGAAACGGTTGTTGTAGTCGTAGACCTTGTAGTTGATGAAGAAGGTCAGGTTGTCCTTGTTGGCAAGGTCCGGGTCGACATTGATCTCGTAGGGATCGGCCATGTCTCGTACGCGGAAATACCACGCATCGCGGGGTTCAGTGGCTTTGACCTGTTTGAGTACGCCCTTGGCGTGGTAGTAGGTGAGGCTGGTGTTGGAGACGAAAAATGCGGTGTAGGCGCCATAGTGGGTCATGACCTCGTTGAGGTAACGGGTCATTTTATCGGGATCTTGCTCGCCGTTTACCACCCAGTCACGCATGAAGGTGTCGCGGGACATCATTGAGGAAATCAGGATCGGTCTGACGAGGTCTTTCTGGATTTCCGAGTAGACCGTGTCCGACGTCAGCGGCAGTTCGGTGTTGATGATGTTGTCGCGGATCGACGCTCGCGAGGCGTAGTAACTGAGGAAAGACGTGGCGAGAAAACCTGCACCCAGCAGCGCGATCAGCGTGAGGACCAACGAACGTTGCGAATACAGCGGCGAGCGAAGCGGCATGACGATTCCGTTGGCAGTGACCCGATGGCAGGCATTCTAATGGCACCGCCGGGAAATAACTGTTCTATGTGCAGGGCGAATGATCCGTACACACGCCCCACCGAAATAGATCATTGAGCAAGGTAACGCCGCCACCCACCCAAGTGACTGATATCCACCGCTCCCTCCAACCCATACGCCTCACAAATAAACCCACTCTCCCAACGCCCATCCGCCAGTTGCACTTTGCCCAACCCTAGTGGCGCCGCAATACCGGTCAGAAAAGAACCCAGCTCATGGCTCGGCAGTTCCCAAACCTCCACGGCAATCGCCACACCCCCGACCTTCACGCGAACCATCCCGGGACGAAATGGCGGGCCGCCGGCCAGGGCATACAGTTGATAGTCCGGCGAGCTGAACGTCGTCTCGACCAGTCGAGCCCCGCGGTGTTTGAGCTGCCAATTCAGCGCCAACCCATCCAGATGCGCGCCACACACCACCAATCGCGCCCGGTCATTACGTGCGACAGCCGACGGAAGCGGTGTCGCCAAACCTTGCTGACGCTGCAAGGCATGCGCCACACCCAATAAATACTGATCAGTAAACGCCCGTCCGAACAACGTCACGCCCCAAGGCAAACCATTGCCCATGAAACCGCTGGGCACGGCGACGGCGGCGTAATCGAGCAGGTTCATGAAGTTGGTGTAGTAGCCCAGTTCCGAATTGCGCAGCACCGGTTCGGCATCCAGTTCCGCCCGCGTGACGGGGCGGCCGATGGTGGGTGTGAGCACGCAGTCGAGGCCTTCCAGCGCCTGGTCGCACAGGGCTTTCAGCGCTTGCAGCTGGTACTGGGCGCGGAAGGTTTGCACGCCGCTCACTGCCGGTGCCTTGGCCAGCACCGCGCGAATCACCGGCAGTACGGCTTCAGGGTTTTGCTCCATCAATTCGCCGGCGACGCTGTAGCGCTCGGCCACCCACGGCCCTTCATAGAGCAACCGCGCAGCCTCAAGGAACGGCGACAAATCCAGTTCCACGGCTTCACCGCCCAACGCCTTGAGCTGATCGATGGCGTCACCAAACAACAACGGGCCTTCAGGGCAGCCGAAGAACTCCAGATCCTGAGCACGCGGCACGCCAAAGCGAAAGGGGCGAGGTGCACCAAACGCCGAGCCGTCATTCCACAACGGATTACTGCGGCTGTATTCATCGCGGGGATCAAGGTGCGCAGTGAGCGCGAGCAACTGACTGGCTTCCCGAGCAGTCGCGGTGAACGTGGTCACGCAATCGAGGGTGCGGCAGGCCGGAACCACACCCGCTGTAGAGATCAATCCTTTAGTGGCTTTCAACCCCACCAGATTGTTCAGCGCCGCCGGCACACGCCCGGAACCTGCCGTGTCCGTACCCAAGGAAAAACTCGCCACGCCGAGCGCCACCGCCAGCGACGACCCGGCGCTGGAACCGCCCGATGGATATTCCGGCAACACGCTGTTCGGGCACGCGCCATACGGTGAGCGACTGCCATTTAGCCCGGTGGCGAACTGGTCGAGGTTGGTCTTGCCCAACGGAATCGCGCCCAGCGCCAGCAATTGCTCGACGATGGTCGCCGAACGTTCCGGCACGTAGGCAAACGCCGGGCACGCCGCGGTCGTCGGAATGCCCGCCAGGTCGATGTTGTCCTTGATCGCGAACGGCACGCCGAACAGCGGCAAGCTGTCGGGGTCGCGACCGTCGAGCGCGGCAAGGTACGGCTCCAGTTCTTCAACGCTGAGTAAGTGGATGAACAGGTGATAATCCGGGTTCAGCGCCGCGGCTTTGTCGCGCAAGCTCGGCAGCAATTGACGGGGCGTGATGTTACCGATGCGATAAGCGCTGCGCAGGGCGTCGAGTTGCAGATTGATGTTCATGGCTGTAATCCTTTTCAAAATGGGTTCAGTCGATTTCCAGCACCACGACGCGCTGTCCGGCGCGCACCGCCGAACCCGGTTGCACGCGAATCTCGCGCACCACTCCGGCCATGGGTGCGAGCAGCGGGATTTCCATCTTCATTGACTCCAGAATCACCAGCACATCACCGGCGGCGACCCGGCTGCCGGTTTCAACCTGAACCTGCCAAAGGTTGCCGGCGATGTGGCTGTCGACGCTCTGTTGACCGCTGGCCAGCGGTGCGTCTTCGGTCACTTCCGGGACAAGTTCTTCACTGTCGAAATGCGCCTGGCCACTGGCGATCCAGCGCTCGCGTTCGGCGTTGAACGCGCCTTTTTGCTGATCGCGAAACGCGGCAATGCTCTCGGCTTCCTTCGTCAGGAAGGCTTGGTAATCCGCCAGATTCAGCTGACTGTGCTCGATGTTCAGATCGAAGCGCCCGAGTGGGAAATCCCGTCGAATGCGCAGCAGCTCATCGGCACTGACCGGGTAGAAACGGATCTGATCGAAGAAGCGCAGCAGCCACGGTTTGCCATCGAATGCGGCGACCTCGCGATAGCGATTCCACATCTGCAACGTGCGGCCGACGAACTGATAACCACCAGGGCCTTCCATGCCGTACACGCACATGTAGGCGCCACCGATGCCCACCGAGTTTTCCGCGGTCCAGGTGCGGGCAGGGTTGTACTTGGTGGTCACCAGACGATGACGCGGATCGAGCGGCGTGGCGACCGGCGCACCGAGGTAGACGTCGCCCAGGCCCATCACCAGGTAGCTGGCGTCGAACACCGTGCGCTGCACTTCGTCGAGGTTTGGCAGGTCGTTGATGCGGCGGATGAACTCCAAGTTGCTTGGGCACCACGGGGCGTCCTTGCGCACGGTGGTCATGTATTTTTCGATGGCCAGCTGGCAGGCCGGGTCGTCCCAGGACAACGGCAGATGGACGATGCGCGAGGGCACTTGCAGGTCCTTGGCGGCGCACACGGCGTCCCATTCGCCGGCGACGATGCCGAGCAGATCGGCCAGCGGCAGTTGTTCAGGTTGGTAGTGCACTTGCAGCGAGCGGATGCCTGGGGTGAGGTCGATGACGCCGTGCAGGTTTTGGCTTTCCAGTGCTTGCATCAGGGCGTG
The DNA here is from genome assembly GCF_008370005.1 of Pseudomonas sp. ANT_J28. Taxonomy (NCBI): domain Bacteria; kingdom Pseudomonadati; phylum Pseudomonadota; class Gammaproteobacteria; order Pseudomonadales; family Pseudomonadaceae; genus Pseudomonas; species Pseudomonas sp. ANT_J28. The sequence continues at coordinate 82,047 of NZ_VOBM01000008.1, read as the reverse complement.
GGCGCGGAAGCGTAGGACGAGGTCAAGTTCGGGGGCGCCGATTTCCAGCAGCAGATGAGTGTCCCCAGACAATCTCGCCACCAGCCGCGTATCGTCCTGACCCAAATCCAACACCACAGGCGACTCAATCCCCTGTGGGAGTGGCGGTGTGACGATTCGACTTGCTCGCGAAGAGGGCATGTCAGTCGACATTGATGTGTCTGACATACCGCTTTCGCGAGCAAGCCCGCTCCCACAGGGGGTATTCCATTTCAAGGCGAGGTTGCGGGCGGTCTTCAGGTCGACGGGGAGGAACTGCACTTTGTCCCCAGCCTTGAGTTGCCCAAGCTGCCAAAGGTCGGCTTCGATCACCGTCACTGGGCAGACAAAACCGCCGAGGCTAGGGCCATCGGGACCAAGGATTACCGGCATGTCACCGGTGAAATCCACCGCACCAATGGCGTACGGATTGTCATGGATATTCGACGGATGCAGACCCGCTTCGCCACCATCGGCACGCACCCATTCAGGCTTCGGCCCGATCAACCGCACACCCGTTCGGCTGGAGTTGAAATGTACTTCCCACTGGGTGGCGAAGAAGGTGCCGATGTAGTTTTCGGTGAAGTATTCCGGCGCGCCGTGAGGGCCGTAGATCACCCGGATCTGCCGCGCCGCAGGTAGCGCGGTGACCTGTTTTTCTTCCAGTTGTTGACCCGCGCTGCGGTCGCTCAAGGTCGGTATATGCAACACATCACCAGCTCGCAAGGCGCGACCACCATGCCCGCCAAACTGGCCGAGGGTGAAGGTACTTTTGCTGCCCAGATAATCTGGAACCTGAAGGCCACCGCGCAGGCACAGATAGCTGCGGGCGCCTGCACCGGCAATCGTGCCGAGGCTCAATGTCGCCCCCCCCGGAACCCGCAGCGCGGTGTTCATCGGTACGGGTTCACCGTTCAGCGTCAATGGAATCACCGCACCGGTGACCGCCACAACCGCATCGCAATTGAAGCGCAGCAACGGGCCGCTCATGGTGATTTCCAGCGCCGCTGCACCTTCATCGTTGCCCAGCAGACGGTTGCCCGAACGCAACGCACGACTGTCCATCGGCCCCGACGGTGGCACGCCCACTGCCCAGTAACCGAGGCGGCCGGGATAGTCCTGAACGCTGGTCTGAGTGCCGGCGCTGAGCACTTCAAACGTGTTGGCCTGATACACCAAGCCTTCCAGGCAACGGGTCCACGGCTGGCCGCTGGCGAAAGGCACATCGAGCAGAATCTGCCGCAAATAATCGCGGTTGGTTTCCACCCCGTAGAGCTGGGTGTCGCCCAACGCCTGATGCAGATCGGCGCGGGCTTCTTCACGGGTCGGCGCCCAACTGATGACTTTGGCGATCATGGGATCGAAGTACGGTGGAATCTCGCAACCGGCCTCGACCCACGTGTCAATGCGCAGGTGTTTGCCATCGGCGGCTGGGAAGTTCACAGCGGTCAGCAAGCCCGGGCTCGGCTGAAATTCGCGGCCCGGATCTTCCGCATAAAGCCGTGCCTGAATCGCATGGCCGCAGGCTTCCAAACCTTGGCTCAACTCGCTCAACGGCGGCAAATCCCCGGCTCCCAGTTCCACCATCCAGCGCACCAGATCCACGCCCCAGACTTGCTCGGTGACGCCGTGCTCCACCTGCAAACGGGTGTTCACTTCGAGAAAGTAGAAACGCTGATCCTCGCTGTCGAAAACGAATTCAACGGTGCCGGCGCTGCGGTAATTTACCGCTTTCGCCAGTTTGATCGCCGCGGCACACAGCTCCTCAGTCATGCCCTCGGGCAGATTCGGCGCCGGGGTTTCTTCGAGGACTTTCTGGTTGCGGCGCTGCACCGAGCAGTCGCGCACGCCGAGGGCAATCACTTCACCCTGGCCGTCGCCGAACACCTGGACTTCCAGATGTCGGGCGAGCTGGATGTACTTTTCGATGAACACCCCGGCGTCGCTGAAGTTGTTCTGGCCGAGGCGTTTGACGGCTTCAAAGGATTCACTCAATTCGGCAGCGCTGCGGCACACGCGCATGCCGATGCCGCCACCGCCGGCGGTGCTTTTGAGCATCACCGGGTAGCCGACCTGTTCGCCCGCAATCAGCGCCGCGTCGAGGCTGTCGAGCAACTCGGTGCCTTCGAGCATCGGCACGCCGTGTTGCTTGGCCAAGGCGCGCGCGGTGTGTTTGAGGCCGAACACTCGCAGCTGCTCTGGCGTCGGGCCGATGAAGGCGATGTTGGCGGCTTGGCAGGCTTCGGCGAACGCGGCGTTTTCCGAGAGAAAACCGTAGCCGGGATGGATCGCCGTAGCGCCGGTGGATTTGGCGATGGCGAGGATTTTTTCGACGGCCAGATAGGTGCCGGTGGCTGCGCCTTCACCGAGGCTGTGGGCTTCATCGGCTTGCAGGATGTGCAAACTGGCGGCATCGGCTTCGGAGTAAACGGCAACGCCCTGGACCTGCAACTCACGCAGGGTGCGCAGGATGCGACAGGCAATGGCGCCACGGTTGGCAATCAGGATTTTTTCGAACATGGCATAACCCCCGGAGGCGATAGCGCATCAGCCTCGACTTGGGATGCGGGCCGTCCCGCAGTTTTTCGTTAGGCGCCAGGGTCGTCCCCGACGGCAAAAACAGTTCGCTTCAAACCACCGCGTAACCCTGTGGGAGCGGGCTTGCTCGCGAAGGCGGAGTGTCAGTCGACATTAATGTTGAATGTGACGGCCCCTTCGCGAGCAAGCCCGCTCCCACAGTAGATTTAGGGTGTTCTTACTGTTTGATGCACTGGCCTGAACGGGCCTGGCACAGGGCAAACAACCATCTACGTAACCGCACGAATTTCAGTTCCATACCAGCAGCTCCGCAGGGGTGGGGTTATAGGCATTGCATGGATTGTTCAGTTGCGGGCAGTTGGAGATCAGCACGATCACGTCCATCTCGGCCCGCAGGTCGACGTACTTGCCCGGCGCCGAAATCCCGTCTTCAAACGTCAGCCCGCCATCCGCCGTGACCGGTACGTTCATGAAGAAGTTGATGTTCGGCCCGATGTCGCCCTTGCCCAGTCGTCCATCGTGGACGCAGGCGCGCAAGTAGTTATCGCGGCAGCTGTGCATGTAGCGTTTCTCCAACGCGTAACGCACGGTGTTGCTCTCTTGCGCGCAGGCACCGCCGAGGGTGTCGTGACGGCCGCAGGTGTCGGCGACGATGGTCAGCATCGGCTTGCCGAGGTTGGAATAGAGCACGCTGCCGGTGCTCAGGTAGACGCTGTTCTGTCGGCGCAACGTGCGTTGCACGTCGTAGCGCTCCTTTGGGTTGGCAACGCTGTAGAACAAGGTGTCGACGGCCTGATTGCCTTCCTGGTCGAGGATGCGCAAAGTCTGGCCAGACTTGACCTCCATCAGCCACGGTTCACCGGCCGGGATGGTGGCGCGGTAGATCGCGGTTTCGGGCAGCTGTTGAGCGGTAGCGATTGCGAGTGACATGGCAGCGATCCTCAGGCGAACAGACGGGCGGTGTTGATGAAGCCGCGCTCGTTTTCCGGGCGCGAGGTGCGGCAGTGTTCGGCGACGCTGGCATCGGCGTTCATCCAGCTCAACTTCAATGGTTTCGGCGCGTACTCAGGCGAAGGGTCCATCGGATGTTGCAGGGCGGTGAGCACCACCAGCGTGTCCATCGGCGCATACAACTCGATGTAGTCACCGGCCCTGGAATTGCCTTCGACGAAGTGAAAATGCCCGGCCTCATCGACGTTCACCCGGCTGAACAAGTTTAAGGTCATCAGCAAATCGGACAGGCCCAAACCCCACTTGCCCAGCTCCACCAACAGGTTGTCGGTGCCGTTGCGGAAGAAGCCGTTGCGCAGTTCCTGATAGCGGCCCTGGCCGTATTTTTCCGCGACCTCTTCAGCGCAGAGCACACCGCCGAGGCTGTCGCTCCAGCCGCAGGTGTCAGCAGTGATGGCGGCCAGCACGCGGCCCATGTCCGAATACAGGCAATGGCCGGTGGTGAGCTTGGCGGTGTGTTGGCATTTGAGGCTGTCGGGCAGGTTCAGGCGTTCGGTTTTCTCGTTAGCGTTGAGCAGCGTCAGGCTGACGTTGGCACCCCCTTGCAGGTCGGTCAGACGCAGCAATTGACCGCGTTTCAACACGAAAGAACGATGGCCGCCGCCGGGGAGCATTTCTTCGGCGAAGGGCGGGAACAGTTGGGTCGAATCAGTCATGTGCAAAAGTCCTCTTAAGCGGTACGAAGCGTGCCTGCCAGCTCAGCCGGCAAGGCGTCGACGGCGGCGCGATGGGCGCGGCGGTCGCTGTTCAAAGGGATGTCGTAAGTGATGCGGGCGCCATAGGCACCGGGGGCATGCGGGTCGACGCGGACCTTGTCGAACACCAACAGGCGAGTGCCGAGGCTGAAGCCTTCGGACAGGTCGTGGGTGACCATGAACACCGTCAGTTGCGTCTCGCGCCACAGCTCCAGCAGCAAACCGTGCATGTCTTTGCGGATGCCCGGATCGAGCGCGCCGAACGGTTCGTCGAGCAGCAACACGCGCGGCTTCATGATCAGCGCCTGGGCAATCGCCAGTCGTTGTTGCATGCCGCCGGAGAGTTGCGCCGGGTACTTGTCCAGCGAGTGACCGAGACCGACTTTGTGCAGCAACACGGAGGCTTGTTCGCATGCGTCTTTTTTAGCGCTGCCGAACAACCGCCCGAGCAGTGGCGAACGTGGCAGTTCAAGTCCCAGGACGACGTTGTCCAGAACCGTCAGGTGCGGGAACACCGAGTAGCGCTGAAACACCACGCCACGGCTGGCATCCGGCTCGCCGGCCAAGGCCTGGCCGTCGAGCAGAATCTCGCCGCGACTGGCGCGTTCCTGGCCGAGCAACAGCCGCAGGAAGGTCGATTTGCCGCAACCTGATGCGCCGACCAAGGTGCAGAATTCACCCTCGTTGACGTTCAGATTCAGCCCTTCGAGCACCACCTGATCGGCGTATTGCTGCCAGACGTTTTTCACCGTGATGAAGCTCATGCGCGGGCCCCCTCATACCAAGGGAACGCCCGTTGGGTCAGGCGCTTCATGCCCCAATCCATCAGCCAGGCGAGCAGGGTGATCCACACCACGTAGGGCAAAATCACGTCCATCGCCAGGTAACGGCGCACCAGGAAAATCCGGTAACCGAGGCCGTCGGTGGAGGCGATGGCTTCGGCGGCGATCAGGAACAACCACGCCGAGCCAAGCATCAGCCGCAGCGAGATCAACAAGCGTGGCAGCAATTGCGGCAGCACCACACGCAGCATCAGTGTCCAGGTCGAGGCGCCGAGGGTCTGGGCCTTGATCAGCAACTCGACCGGTATTTCCCGGGCGCGTTGCTCCAGATCGCGAGCGAGGCACGGGGTGATGCCGATCACGATCAGCATCACTTTCGACAATTCCCCCAGCCCGAACACGATGAACAGAATCGGCAGAATCGCCAGCGGCGGCACCATCGACAGCACCGTCAGCAACGGCGACAACGGCGCGCCGAACAGCGGCAGCGTACCGGCGGCAATCCCCAGGCACAGCCCGGCCAGCGCGCTGATGCCGAGGCCGATGGCCAGGCGTCGCAGGCTTGAAGCGGTGTCTTGCCACAACACGTATTCACCGGTGCGGGTGTCGGCGGTGAACGCCAGGCGTTTCACCGCGTCGGTCATCTGCACGGCGCTCGGCAACAGCTTGTCATTGGGGTTGTCCGTCAGCCGCTCGGCCGAGCCCATGAAGTAGGCGAACAGCACTAGGGCGAACGGCAGGATCACCAATAGCAGGCGACTCGGGCGATCCGGGTGGCGATTGATCAGGCGCATGGCCAGGTCCTCCTGATTACAGCTTCGCGTCGGCGGCCATCTGCACGTAGGTCGGGTCGAAGCGCAGCTTGAGGTTGGTCTTGTCGCCGCTGGTCACGCCATTGGCGAACGCCATGCCGACCGCGCTGGTGTCCTTGGCGCCTTCACCGAGCAAGCCGTGCTGGAACGAGAACTCAGCCACCTTGCGCATGGTTTCCGGCAGTTGCTTGCTGGTGGAGAACGCCAGGGCTTCTTTGGGGGTGGCGAACAATTTGGTGGTGTCCAGTTGCGACTGGAAACCGGCCAGATCGGTGCCCGAGGCTTTGGCCATGTGTTCGAGCGCGGTTTTGCTGGCGGCGTTTTTGGCGTTCATCAACTCGACCACTTCGAACCAGGCGCCGGTCAATGCTTTGCCCAGCGCCGGGTTGTCTTTGAGGGTCGATGAGTTGACCACCATCATGTCCATGATTTCGCCGGGGATCTGGCTGGAGTTGAACACTTCGGTCACCGCAGGCTTGGCCTTGATGTCCGAAAGCATCGGGTTCCAGGTGGTGACGGCGTTGACCTGATCGGTGTTGAAGGCCGCCGAGATGTCGGCGTCGGAGGTGTTGACCACTTTCAGGTCTTTCTCGGTGAGATCGACCGAATCCAGCGCCCGGGCCAGCAAGTAGTGGGAAACCGAGAGTTCCACCAGATTGACGTCCATGCCTTTGAGGTCGGTGACTTTCTTGCCGTCGCCTTTGAGCACGATGCCGTCGTTGCCATTGGAGAAGTCGCTGACGATCAGCGCGGTGCTGTCGACGCCACCGGCTGCCGGAATGGTCAGCGCGTCCATGTTGGTCATGGTGCAACCGTCGAATTGGCCAGCGGTGTATTGGTTGATGGATTCGACATAGTCATTGAGCTGCACCACATCAATCTTGATGCCGTACTTCTTTGCCCATTTATCGACGATGCCTTGGCTGCCTGCGTACTCCCACGGCATCCAGCCGGCGTAGATGGTCCAGCAAACGCTGAAGTGGTCTTTCTGGGCGGCCTGGGACGAGACGCTCACGAGGGCTGCGAATGCAGCGGCGAGCAGGGCGGGTAAACGAAGCTTGAGCATGGGTGGTTCTCCAGTTGATCAAGGGCGGGCAGGAGTCAACGCGGCACCGCGAACGGTGGCTTGTCTCCCGGGCTTTTGTCCCGCCGTGTAACCTCAACTGGAGGTCGCCAACTCTCGGACCAGCCACTCGCCTTAGCGAGCCGGAACCCTAGTCAGCCATTGCAAATTGTGGTGCCGCGAACCTGTGATGACTCCTGCACGTCTTTGCTAAAGCGAGAGCCGTGCCAAGTCGGCTTGAGCGCTCTAGCGTGGGCGATTACGCAATTGGTGCGTTGGGGAGAGGTGGCGGCGTTGCCTTGTGATGGTGCGTGGGTGCACCGCAATGGATCGGGCCGGCCGCTGATCAGAAGGTCCAGGCGGCTCGGCACTCGGCGCAGCATTGCCAGTCAAAACAGGTGTCAGCCGGCCTGTTCCGGCTGTGGGTCTTTCAGGAGGCCGCCATGTTTCGTCGACTGTTGCTGGGTGTTGTTCTGGGTCTTGGGATATCCGGTGCTACTACGATGCCGGTGGACACGTCATTACGGTGGTGGATATCGCGGTGGCCACCATTAATCAGCAGGTGAATGGATGAAAAACCTTTCATCGACGACTTGTTTCAATCTGTTTCAGGAACGCACCAGATTTGAAAAACGATGTCTGATCTTTCGACAGTCACCGAATAATTGACTGTCGCCTGTCAGCGTCGCTGGTGTGGCTCACTCGCGGTCCAGGAGGCCGCCATGTATCTGCGAATTCTTCTGATTGCTGTATTGGGATTGTCTCTTGGTGCATGTGTGCCTTATTCCGATGGAGGAGCCAGCTACTACAGTTCCGAGGTCTATACCTCGCCAGCCTATTATGATGGCGGACCTTACTATTCAAGCGGCGGCGGTTATTACACGCAACCACGCCGGTACTACGCACCGCCAGCGCGGTATTACCAGCCAACACCGCGGTATTACTACCAGCCGCGGGTTTATCAACCTGCACCACGCTATTACCAGCCGCAACGAGGCGACTATCGGGCCCATCAGAATCAGGGTTGGGACGGCCGTAACCGTGGCGGTTGGAACAACGACTACCGTGGCAATGGTGGACGCAATAATCACGGCGGATGGGGCGACCACAACGGTCGCGGTGATCACGATGGCCGAGGCGGCCACCGTTAAACACTCATAAAAAAAGCGGCGCATGAAGCGCCGCTTTTTTATGCCCGGATTTCAGTATTCCTACAGATCGGCCAGAGGATGCCGGCCTTCCCAGGCCTTGTGGAAATGCGCGTCTACCACTGCATCCGGCAGATTATTGATATCTGGCCAGTGCCAATGAGGTTTTTGATCCTTGTCGATCAACCGTGCGCGCACGCCTTCGCTGAACTCAGGATGACGGCAGCAGTTGAGGCTCATGGTGTATTCCATCTGAAAGACTTGAGCCAGCGACATGTGCCGGGCGCGGGCGATCTGTTCCCACACCAGATGAGCGGTCAGGGGCGAGCCTTCGCTCATGGTTTTCGCAGCACGGCTGAGCAGCAGATCCGTGTTGTCGCGCAGCTGGCTGATGGCTTTCCAGGCGCAGCGCACGTCACTGACATCCAGCAGCTCATCGATCTGCTGGCGTCGCGGTAGCCACTGAGCTTCAGGCATTTGCTCGATCGCTTCCTGCTGCAAGGCCTTGAGCAGGCTGTTCAGTTGCATCGGCGTCTGTTCCTGCCAGTTCAACTGCAGCAGGCCTTCCATCAGCTCTTCCTGCTGTTCATCGAGCAGGAAACGGTCGGCCAGGTCGAGATCGATCGCATCGCGACCGTTCATATGGGCACCGGTCAGGCCGAGAAACAATCCGAGCTTGCCGGGCAGGCGCGACAGAAACCAACTGGCCCCGACATCCGGGTACAAACCGATACTGATCTCCGGCATCGCCAACCGGCTGCTCGGCGTAACAATCCGGATGTTCGACCCTTGCAGCAGCCCCATGCCGCCGCCGAGCACATAGCCATGCCCCCAGCAGATCAGCGGTTTAGGGTAAGTGTGCAGATTGAAGTCCAGACGATATTCCGCCGCAAAGAAATGCGCTGCCAGCGGCGGCACTTCGCCGGGATGGGCGCGACAGGCTTCCACCAGGCTGCGTACTTCACCGCCGGCGCAAAAGGCTTTGGCACCGTTGCCGCGCAGCACGACGCAGACGATTTGCGGTTCTTTGGCCCAGACGTCCAGTTGATCGCGCAAGGCGTTGATCATCGGCAAGGACAGGGCATTGAGGGAGCTTTCGGCATCCAGGCTGGCGACTCCGATGCGTGCGCCGTCGGTGCCAGTGAGTTCTTCGAAGTGCAGATTCATCGTGACCTCGATCGGGAATTTGAGCGTTCAGTATGATCGCTGTACAGGAAAGTGCCGGATCTGCGTCAGATCAATTGACAAGCGTGATGGGCTTTCCTAGGGTTCGCCCCATTGTTTTTGCCGGATGTAACCATGACTGCTGACGACCGTATCAAACTCGAACCGAGCTGGAAGGAGGCACTGCGTGCCGAATTCGACCAGCCCTACATGGCAGAGTTGCGTAACTTCCTGCAAGAGGAGCGTGCGGCCGGCAAGGAAATCTACCCTCCAGGACCGATGATTTTCAACGCGCTCAATTCGACGCCACTGGATAAGGTCAAAGTAGTCATCCTCGGCCAAGACCCGTACCACGGTCCGGGACAGGCCCACGGCTTGTGCTTTTCGGTGCAACCGGGCGTACCGGCGCCGCCGTCGCTGGTGAACATCTATAAAGAGTTGAAACGCGATCTGAATATCGACATCCCGACCCACGGTTGCCTGCAAAGCTGGGCTGACCAGGGCGTGCTGATGATCAACACCACCATGACCGTGGAGCGCGCCAACGCCAATGCCCATGCGGGCAAAGGCTGGCAACACTTTACCGATCGGATTATCGAAGTGGTCAGCGAACACCAGCCACATCTGGTGTTCCTGCTGTGGGGCGCGCATGCCCAGAGCAAGCAGAAACTGATCGATGCCACCAAGCATCTGGTGCTGACGTCGGTGCATCCGTCACCGTTGTCCGCCTATCGAGGCTTCCTCGGGTGCGGGCACTTCAGTCGAACCAATAAGTTTCTGGAGCAGAATGGCGAGACGCCGATCGAGTGGCGGTTGCCGCCAGTCTAAAAAGCATCGCGAGCAAGCTCGCTCCCACAAGGATCACGCGAACCCTGTGTGCGAGCCTGCTCGCGAATGGGGCGACTCGGTCTTTCAGACAGAATCCGGCTGCCGATTCCAATACTTGAACAACGGCTCCGCCAGAAACAACACAAACAACAGCCGCATCACCTGCATCGCCGTCACCAGCGGTACCGACAACTGCAATGTCTCTGCCGTCAGGCTCATTTCCGCAATCCCGCCGGGCATCATGCCGAGCGTCAGCGAACGCAAATCCAAATGCGTCAGCGCACTCAACCCCAATGCTGCCAACGTGGCGATCAACATGGTCAACACGGTGCCAATCAACGTCCGGCCCATGAACGACGGGGCGCGCCGGAAAAACTGCCGATTGAAGTGACACCCCAACCCGCTGCCAATCAGCCATTGCCCGATCTGGCTGCCGCCATTGGGCAAACTGATGTGCAGATCCCAGCCAATGCTCACCGCGGCACTCACCAACAACGGCCCGAACAGCCACGGATTGGGTTGACGCAGACGCTCCCAGAGCCAGGCGGCGAGGGCGCCCGCCGGAAACAGAAGCGCCAGCCAGCGCCAGTCAACGGAAGTGGCATGGGACAGCGGTGCACCATCACCCAACAAATACTTGAACGCCGCCGGCACACACAGCACCACCACCAACACCCGCAGGCTTTGCCCCGCCGCAACACGACTGAGCACCGCGCCGTTACGCGCGCCGAGGTTGACCATCTCCCCGGAGCCGCCCGGCATGCTGGAAAAGAACGCGGTGGCGCGATCTTCACCGGTACGCCGCAGCAACCAGACCCCGACTACCGCCGACAGGCTGGTGACCAACGCACCGAAGAAGATCAGACCGAAGTGGCTCAGGACCTGCTCCATCACCACCGGGGTGAAGTGCAGGCCGATGCCGATGCCGACAATCCACTGGCCGCACTTGCGGCCGCCAGGGATTTCCGCCAATTGCCAGGGTGTCAGGCAACGCACCAGGATGATCGCCAGCAACGAGCCGACCATCCACGGCAGTGGCCAGCCGATCTGGTTGGCCAGGTAACCGCCCAGCAGACCGACCAGCGGAGTTCCCCACCAGGCTTTGAAGGGTGTTCGATCAGACATCGGCGATGGCGCGACGGGCGACCGAACGTTTGCGCCAGATTCGGATGATCGGCATCAGGAGCATGATCGCGGTCAGTACCCAGCAGCCGAAGGTGATCGGGCTCGACCAGAGGATTTCCAGCGCACCATTGGAAATCGACAGGGCGCGACGCAGGTTCTGCTCCATCAGGCCGCCGAGAATGAAGCCCAACAGGACCGGCGATAACGGGAAGTCCAGCTTGCGCAGGATGTAACCGAAGATGCCGATGCCGATCATCAGGAACAGGTCGAAGGTGGTGGCGTGCACCGCGTAGACGCCGATCCCGGTAATGATCGCGATCACCGGCACCAGCGCCCAGTTCGGCACGGCAAGGATGCGGGTGAAGATGCGGATCATCGGGATGTTGAGGATCACCAGCATGATGTTGGCGACGAACAACGAAGCGATCAGGCCCCAGACGATGTCCGGTTGCTGTTGGAACAGCAGCGGACCCGGGGTGATGTTGTACAGCGACAGTGCGCCGATCATCACCGCCGTGGTGCCCGAGCCCGGAACACCGAGGGTCAGCATTGGCACCAGCGCGCCGCAGGCCGCGCCACCGATGGCGGTTTCCGGCGCGGCGAGGCCGCGCATGTCACCCTGACCGAACGTACCCTTGGCGCCAGCGATACGTTTCTCTGTCATGTAGGCCACGGCACTGGCGAGCGTCGCGCCCGCACCCGGCAACACGCCCATGATGAAGCCCAGCACACCGCAACGGATGTTCACTACGAACACCGCCGACGCTTCCTTGAAGTTGAACATCATGCGCCCGGTGGCTTTCACCGCTTCCTGACCGTGATGGGTTTTTTCCAGCAGCAGGAGGATTTCACTGATGGAGAACAGGCCCAGCACCAACACAACGAATTGAATGCCGTCGGTCAGGTGGATGTTGTCCCCGGTGAAACGGTACACGCCGCTGTTGGCATCGATCCCGACGCTCGACAGAAACAACCCGATCAACGCGGCAATAAAGGTCTTCAGCGGTCGGTCACCGGCCATGCCGCCCAGGCAGACAATCGCAAACACCATCAACACGAAATATTCGGCCGGGCCAAAGGCAATCGCCCATTTCGCCAGCAACGGGGCGAACAGCACCATGCCGCAGGTGGCGATGAACGCACCGATAAACGAACTCCACGCCGACAACGACAGCGCTACACCGGCCAGACCTTTGCGGGCCATCGGGTAGCCGTCGAGGGTGGTCATCACGGTGGAGGCTTCGCCGGGAATGTTCAGCAGGATCGAGCTGATCCGGCCGCCGTATTCACAACCCAGGTACACCGCCGCCAGCAGAATCAGCGCCGACTCCGGTGGCAGACCGAGGGCGAACGCGATCGGGATCAGCAGCGCCACGCCGTTGATCGGGCCCAGGCCCGGCAACAGGCCGACCACGGTGCCGATGAGGGTGCCGCAGAGCGCAGTCACCAGGTTGTACGGGGTCAGCGCAACGCCAAACCCTTGTCCCAAATAGCCAAGAGTATCCATATCAGTTCTCCAGAACGTCGAGCACGCCCAACGGCAGTGGCACGTCCATCACCTTGTCGAACAGCAAGTAAAGGCCGACAGCCATCAGGCTGATGATCACCACACTGGGCAACCAGCGGCCGCCGTACAGGCGCGCCATCGGGATACCGATCAGGATGCTCGCGACAATGAAACCAAGGGGTTCGAAGGTACCCGCGAACACCAGCAACAACACCACGCAGATGCCGATTTTGGTCAGGGTTTCGCGGTCCATCGGCGGTTCGTCAGGGTTGTGCTTGATCGGTGCGGGACGAAACACCATGTACAAAAGCGCCAGGCCCATCAGTCCGAGCATCAACAGCGGGAAGGCCCGAGGCCCCACCGGTTCGTAGGAAAAAGCCGCTTGGTACGGCCACGCCATCAGCGCGAGGCCAACACAGGCCAGTAACAGCACCGAAGCAAAAATGCGTTGTAAGAGCATGGGAAACTCCTGTGCCGCAGCCCCGCGCAAACGGGGCCGCAGCCGCTAGACAGAGGCGATCACTGGATCAGGCCGAACTCTTTGGCCAGCACTTTGTAGTCCGCGACCTGCTTCTTCACGTAGGTGTCCAGCTCCGGGCCGGTCATGGCGAACGGGAACAGTTCACGCTGATCGCGAAGCTTGGCGAAGTCCTCGGAGGCGAGCAGTTTGTCGAAAGCGTCTTTCCACCAGGCGTAGTCTTCGTCGCTGACCTTTGGCCCGAGGTAGAAGCCCCGAACCACTGGCCAGACGATGTCGTAGCCTTGTTCTTTGGCGGTCGGAATGTCTTTCATTTCCGGCTCGTCCAGACGCTTCTCGGAGAACACAGCCAGCAGGCGCATGTCACCGCTCTGGATGTGCGGCATGGAGTCGGAGATGTCGGTGCTGCCGACCTGGATGTGGCCGCCGAGCAGGGCGGTGGCGATTTCACCGCCGCCTTCGAGGGCGACGTAACGCAGGTCGCGCGGGTTGATCCCGGCAGCCTTGGCGATCAGCGCGGTCTGCATCCAGTCCTGGCTGCCGACGGTGCCGCCGGAACCGATCACCACTTTGCTTGGATCTTTCTTCAGCGCTTGAACGAGATCGTCCAGGTTCTTGTAAGGCGAATCGCTTTTCACCGCGATGGCGCCATAGCTGGTGCCGACGGCGGCCAGCCAGCGCACGGCGTTTTCATCGAAACGACCGAACTTACCTTGGGCCAGGTTCAACAGCGAACCGCTGGACCATGCCACCAGCGTGCCAGCGTCGGCTGGACGCTGAGCGACCACCGCGTTGTACGCCACCGCGCCGACACCGCCGGGCATGTAGGTCACGCGCATCGGTTTGGTCAGCAGTTTCTGGTTCACCAGCGCGCTTTGCGCCAGTTTGCAGGTCAAGTCGAAACCGCCGCCGGGGGCGGCCGGGGCGATGCACTCCGGGCGCTTGGGCTCGGCCATCAGTTGGCCGGCGAACAGCAGGGCGCTGGCGGTGATAGCAACTTTACGTAGTGACAAATTCATTGGATTCTCCACGGTTTTTTTGTTGTAAGGATGTGTAGGAGCTGCCGAAGGCTGCGATCTTTTTTGGTTTCGGCATTTCAATCAATTACCAAAGGGCAACGCTATAGCTCACCAGCAGACGCACTTCATCGGCATCGCGAGCGGAGTAGTTGGAACGGTAAGTGGCATTACGCAGGCGCACGGCGACATCCTTGAGCGCGCCGCTTTGTACGACGTATTTGATTTCGGTGTTGCGTTCCCACTCTTTGCCTTCGTCACCGTTCTTGAGCTTGATGTTGTCACCGCTCACGTAACGGCTCATGAAACTCAGGCCGGGGATGCCGAGTTTGGCGAAGTCGTAGTCGTAGCGTGCCTGCCAGGAATGTTCTTCGGCGCCGGCAAAGTCGTTGATCTGAACGAAGTTGACCAGATACGGGTCACTGCCATCGACATAAGGGAACGCGCTGTCGCCGGACATGTGCTGATAGCCGGCGCTGAATTTATGCCCGCTCAAGGCGTAGCTCACCAAGCCGTTGAGGGATTTGTTGTCGATCTTGCCGCCACGGGCCGCACCCTGATCGTCACTGATGGCCAGGCGCAGATCTGTGCCGAAAGTGCCGGGGCCAAATTTTTCCGATGCCACCATGCCGAGGAAGTGCTGGTTATAGACTTCATCGAGTTGTGCAAAGTGGTAACTGCCGGTGATCTTGTCGGTGAACTTGTAGTCCACGCCGCCAAAGTCGAAATGGTTGCCGGCTGCGGTGCCAGCGAAGCGGCTGTTCTTGTTGTTGAGGGCGATGTCCTCGAAGTCGGTGCTGTCGCGGTCCTTGGCTTTCTCCAGGCGCCCGCCGGTGAAGGTCAGGTTCTTGATCTCTTTAGAGGTGAGCATGCCGCCTTCGAAGGTCTGCGGCAGGATGCGTCCGTCGTTGGACTTGAGGATCGGCAGTTCCGGAATCAGGCTGCCGATTTTAAGTTCCGTGGCGGAGATTTTCACTTTGCCGGTCAGGCCAAGCTTGGAGTATTCATCGGCGGCGCGACCGTCATCGTGGGTCGGCAGCAGGCCGGTGCCGGTGCGGTCGGGGCTCGAATCGAGCTTGACCCCCAGCATGCCCAACGCATCGACACCAAACCCCACGGTGCCGTCGGTGTAGCCCGATTGCAGATTGAGCATAAAGCCCTGGGCCCACTCGTCACGCTTGGATTGTTGGGCGCTGGTGCCGCTGCGAAAGTCGCGGTTGAAATACATGTTGCGGGTTTCAAGGGTCGCCGTACTGTCTTCGAAGAAGGCAGCCTGGCTCAACGGCGAAAAGCCGGCGAGGGCGGCGGCACTGGCAAGGGCGGTGTGGCTGAGGCGGGAAAAGCGAGCAGGCGGGCAAGCCTGAAGCTGCATGGACAGCATCTTGAAGTACTCCGATTATTGTTCTTATTGGCGAAAACGCTTCGAGGCGTTTTTCGTATCGCTAGATGTGCGCTAGCGCCGGGCAGCCGAAACTGTCCGTGGCTGGACTCTAACCGGCCAACCTTTCGCTAACCTTTCAGAAGACTTTCACGGCTTTCGGGCTTCACAGCGGCGGTTGCGGCTGTAAACTCCGCGCCAAAGAATGGCGTCGACCTTTCCTGAACGAGGTAAAAATCCATGCGTGTTCTGCTCGTCGAAGATCATCTGCAGCTCGCCGAAAGTGTCGCCCAGGCGCTCAAGAGCACCGGGCTGACCGTGGATGTGCTGCACGACGGCGTGGCGGCGGACCTGGCGTTGAGCAGCGAGGAATACGCCATGGCGATCCTCGACGTCGGCCTGCCGCGCATGGATGGCTTCGAAGTGCTGGCGCGCCTGCGGGCGCGGGGCAAGAACCTGCCAGTGTTGATGTTGACCGCTCGCAGCGACGTCAAGGATCGGGTCCACGGCCTGAACCTTGGCGCTGACGATTACCTGGCCAAACCATTCGAACTGACTGAACTCGAAGCCCGGGTCAAAGCCTTGCTGCGCCGCAGTGTGCTCGGCGGTGAACGCCTGCAGCGCTGCGGTGTGCTGGCCTATGACCTGGACACTCGGCGCTTCACCCTCGGCGAAGAGTTGCTGACCCTGACCTCCCGCGAGCAGGCGGTGCTCGAAGCCCTGATTGCCCGTCCCGGTCGGGTGATGAGCAAAGAGCAGTTGGCCTCGCAAGTCTTCGGACTGGACGAAGAAGCCAGCCCCGACGCCATCGAGATTTATGTCCATCGCCTGCGCAAAAAGCTAGACGGCCAACCGGTGGTCATCGTGACCTTCCGCGGTCTCGGCTACTTGCTGGAAAGCCGCGATGCATAAGCCCAGCAGCCTGCGCTGGCGGTTGCTGTGGAATCTGGCGCTGTTGCTGGTGGTGTTGATGTTGGCCAGTGGTTTGAGCGCTTACTGGAACGGTCGCGAAGCGGCCGACACCGCCTATGACCGGACCTTGCTGGCCTCTGCGAGGACCATCGCTGCGGGCGTCTCCCAGCGTGACGGCACGCTGAGCGCCGACGTACCGTACGTTGCCCTTGACACCTTCGCCTACGACAGCGCAGGACGGATTTTTTACCTGGTCAACGACATCAATCAGAAGCTGATCTCCGGTTACGAAAACCTTCCGCCACCGCCGCTGGGAACGCCGCGCACCGATGACTATCCGGCACTGGCGCGTTTCTATAACGCCAAATACCAAGGGCAGAACGTACGTGTGGTGAGCCTGCTCAAACCCGTGAGCGAGCCGAACATGAACGGCATGGCGGAAATCCGCGTGGCGGAAACCGATGAGGCGCGGGTCAGCATGGCCCGCAGCCTCGCGGCGGACACGTTGTTGCGTCTGGGCATGCTGGCGGTGGGTGCGTTGTTGTTGGTGTGGTTTGCGGTCAGCGCCGCGTTGCGTCCGCTGGAACGCTTGCGCACCGCGGTGGAAGAGCGGCAGTCGGACGATCTGCGGCCATTACCGTTGGTGGAAGTTCAGCACGAATTATGGCCACTGGTGCGCGCGCTCAATCACTTTACCGAGCGCTTGCGCGGGCAGTTCGAGCGTCAGGCGCAGTTCATCGCCGATGCCGCCCATGAGCTACGTACTCCCCTGGCGGCGTTGAAGGCACGACTGGAACTGGGCTTGCGCTCGACCGAACCTGAAACCTGGCGCAGTACATTGGAAGCCGCCGCCCAAGGCACGGACCGATTAACCCACCTTGCCAATCAATTGCTCTCGCTGGCACGGGTCGAAAATGGTGCCCGGGCCATCGCCGAGGGCGGCGCGCAGTTGCTTGATCTCAGTCAGCTGGCTCGCGAACTCGGCATGGCCATGGCACCGCTGGCCCATGCTCGCGGTGTGGCGCTGGCGCTGGAAGCGGATGAGCCGGTGTGGTTGCGCGGCGAGCCAACGCTGTTGAACGAACTGTTGAGTAATCTGGTGGACAACGCGCTGGCCCATACACCGTCGGGTGGCAACGTCATTCTCCGGGTCACGGCACCAGCCGTGTTGGAGGTCGAGGACGACGGCCCAGGCATTCCTCTTGAAGAGCGCGATCGGGTGTTCGAGCGCTTTTACCGGCGTAACCAGCAGGTGGCCGGTTCGGGGTTGGGGCTGGCGATTGTCGGCGAGATCTGCCGCGCGCACCTGGCTCAAATCAGCCTGCACGATGGCCAACAGGCCGGGTTGAAGGTGCGGGTGAGTTTTATTGCGGGGTAGTTTTTTGGTGTCTGGGCTGACCCCTTCGCGAGCAAGGCCGCTCCCACATTTGATCGCATTTTTCCATGAAGAACTCGGTCAAGTGTGGGAGCGGGCTTGCTCGCGAAGGGCGCGCTACGGTCTCGACTAATAAAACATCGACCGCGATTCTTCCAGATCCCGACACATCGCCTCGTTCTCCGGATCAATCCCCAGCTTTTTGAACGCCGGCACGCTGAATGCGTCGATGCGGGCGAGGGGATGGTCGGTGTCCTTGTGGCAATACAGGCTGGCCACTTGCACCAGATCGACATAGTCGACCCGCTCGGACTGTCGATTGAAGTCCAGATAAAGCCCCGGCAGCTGTACCAGCATTTCCGGAAATTCCCAGACCCTGAGCAGTTTATCGCCGAGCAGTGGATGAATGTGATCGATCACATGGTTGAGGCTGACCGGGTCAGCCAGCAGTTCATAGTGATCTTCAGCGTAGGTCAGGATCGGCAGCACACCGATCTGGTGCACCAGTCCGCCAAGGGCTGCCTGATCGGGTTTTAGTTGGGTGTAGCGGCGGCACAGGGCGTAGCTGACTCCGGCGATTTCCAGGCTTTTGCGCCAGACTTCTCGCATTTTCTGCTCCACCA
This sequence comes from Pseudomonas sp. ANT_J28, assembly GCF_008370005.1. Lineage (NCBI taxonomy): Bacteria > Pseudomonadati > Pseudomonadota > Gammaproteobacteria > Pseudomonadales > Pseudomonadaceae > Pseudomonas > Pseudomonas sp. ANT_J28. The sequence continues at coordinate 63,574 of NZ_VOBM01000008.1, read as the reverse complement.
CCTCGGAGCGGGCATGGAAAATCTGCTCCATGACCAGGCCGATGGCCAGGTTGCTGCTGTAATTGACACCCAGTCGAGTGATCGCCGTGTGCAGATCAGTGACTTCCTGGGTAGCGCGCAACAGCGGGCTATTGACCACTTTGATCAGGCGTGCCGACAGCGCGGTATCCCGGCCGATCACCTTGCTCAAGGTGCTGACACTGATTTCCGGGTCTTCAGCGGCCTTGCGAATCTGCAGGGCCACTTCCGGTAACGTTGGCAGAACCAGGTCATCGTTATCGATGGCCTCAACCAAATCCTGTTGGACCTTTTCCGCCAGCTCGCTCATTTCGTTTCTCTAGGTGTTGCGACAAGTGCTGCTGTTAGCGCTGGATTTCGCGATCGCGATCCAGTGGGTACGGCAGGTCGAGCAGGTGCAGGGCTGGCCCTTCGAGCGCGCCCAGATGGATATCACCCCCTTCTGCTGCTTCGGCTTGCAGCACGGCCAGGAGTTCAATGTTTTGTTCGGCGCGGGCGGCCAGCACCACTTCACCGATGGAACTGCCATGGGTCGGGGAGAACAGTGGCGTACCAGGTTCAGGCAACTCGTTGGCATCCAGTTTCAGGCGATACAAGCGGCGCTTGAGTTTGCCCAGGTACTGCATGCGCGCGACGATTTCCTGGCCGGTGTAGCAACCTTTCTTGAAGCTCACGCCACCTACGGCTTGCAGATTGAGCATTTGCGGGATGAACAGTTCGCGGGTGCTCGGCATGACCTGGCCGATCCCTGCACGGATCTGGCCCAACAGCCATTGATTCAGATCGCCTTCGGCCAATACGGCGGACAGCTTGCCCTTGATAAGGGCGGCCTTGTCAGCGGCGACCCAGAGTTCGGCGCGGTTCGGCGAGACGCGAATGGCGATCAAGCCGTCATTGCGCACGACGCTGTCGGTGTCAGCCGGAAGATCAAGACCGAGGCTGATCAGTGCCGTATCGCCGTGGTCGATGCCGAAGCGGACCCAGGCGGCGCTTTCATCGGTCAGTTTGGACTTGGAAAATACCGCGTACTTTTTCAGGTCCGCCAGTTGCGGTTCCAGCAGTTCGGTGGCCATGGCCAGCAGAACGCCGTCGCCTTCCAGCAGGATGCGGAAACTCGACTGCATCCGGCCCTTCTGCGTGCAGCGGGCGCCGAGGCTGGCCTGGGTGTCACTCAGGTAATTGAGGTTGCAGGTCAATTGGCCTTGCAGGAATTTACTGGCATCCGCGCCGCGTACTGCGAGAACGCCTTCGTGAGACAGGGTGCAGAAAAAAGCAGAATCGGCCATGGGTCATCGCAGGGTAAAGAGTCTGGGGGACATCATAAGGGGGCGCTCTTGAAATGGGTAGTTCACAAAGGATCGTTGGTGGCCGACCAAAGCCGAGTGTTCGACTCTGTCTGGGGCTGTATACTTGCCGCCTATTTGAGGAGCGCTCCATGGTCGAAGATGTTGAACTGAATCGCCTCTACTGGCACAGCCGCCGCGGCATGCTTGAACTTGACGTGTTGCTGGTACCGTTCGTCAAAGAGGTCTATCCGCACCTTAATGATGTCGACCGCGATTGCTACCGCAAGCTGCTCGAATGCGAAGATCAGGACATGTTCGGCTGGTTCATGGAGCGCGCCGAATCGGAAGATCCGGAGCTTCAACGCATGGTTCGCATGATCCTGGATCGTGTCCAGCCCAAGTAATGCGTTCGAATGCCGCTGGCATGCCTCACGGCAATTGCTGGCGGCGTATTTTCTGGCCCAGCTGTTCGCGCTGGGCTCGCTGTTCCTTCTCTCTATTCCGGTCTGGGCTTGTCTGCTCGGCGCTTTTTGCTGTCTGGCTCACGGCGCTTGGGCGTTACCGCGACAGATTCTGCTGACGCACCCAAGGGCATTTCGCGGCTTGCGTCGAAATGCCGATGGCTGGCAGTTGTGGAATCAGGAGGAAGGTTGGCAATCGGTGCAGCTACGACCGGACAGCCTGGCGCTACCTTTGCTCGTTGTGCTGCGTTTTCGTTTGCGGGGTGAGTGGCGGGTCAGGGCGGTTTGTGTTCCCCGCGACTCGCAGGCGGCGGAACTGCACCGGCGCCTGCGGGTTCGGCTCACGTTCAGTCGACGTAGGTGGGCGGCACCAGAATAGTGTCCAGGGCAACCGGCAGCATGTTCGGATAGTCGAGGGTGTAATGCAGGCCGCGACTCTCCTTGCGTTCCATGGCTGACTGGATCATCAGCTCGGCCACTTGGGCAAGGTTACGCAGTTCGATCAAATCCCGACTGACCTTGTAGTTGCTGTAGAACTCGTCGATTTCATCCAGCAACAGACGCACGCGGTGCTGTGCCCGTTGCAAGCGCTTGTTGGTGCGCACAATACCGACGTAGTCCCACATGAATCGCCGCAGCTCGTCCCAGTTGTGCGCAATGATCACGTCCTCATCGGAGTCGGTGACCTGGCTCGCATCCCAGACGGGCAGGGCGATCGGAAGCGAAACCTGCGGCAGTTGCTCAAGAATGTCGGCCGCCGCGGAACGCGCGTAAACGAAACACTCGAGTAACGAGTTGCTGGCCATGCGGTTGGCACCGTGCAGGCCGGTGAAGCTGGTTTCGCCAATGGCATATAGCCCCGGCACGTCGGTGCGACCCTGCTGGTCGACCATCACGCCACCGCACGTGTAGTGCGCCGCGGGAACCACTGGAATCGGTTGCTTGGTGATGTCGATGGAGAATTCGAGGCAGCGTTCGTACACCGTCGGGAAGTGAGTCTTGATGAACGCTTCCGGCTTGTGGCTGATGTCCAGATAGACACAATCGACGCCCAGGCGCTTCATTTCATGGTCGATGGCCCGGGCGACGATGTCGCGCGGGGCCAGCTCGGCGCGAGGGTCGAAGCGTTGCATGAAGCGTTCGCCGTTGGGCAGCTTCAGGTGTGCGCCTTCGCCGCGTAGGGCTTCAGTGATCAGGAAACTCTTGGCTTGCGGGTGATACAGGCAAGTGGGGTGGAACTGGTTGAACTCCAGATTCGCCACCCGGCAGCCCGAACGCCAGGCCATGGCAATGCCATCACCGCAGGCGCCATCGGGGTTGCTGGTATAGAGATAGACTTTTGCTGCGCCGCCCGATGCGAGGATCACAAAGCGAGCGCCGTAGGTGTCGACTTCACCGGTCCCGCGATTGAGGACGTAGGCGCCGAGGCAGCGATCACCTTCAAGGCCCAAGCGCTTTTCGGTGATCAGGTCGACCGCGACCCGCTGCTCCAGCAGTTCGATGTTCGGTCGTTGCCTGGCCTTGTCGAGCAAGGTTCTGAAAATCGCTGCGCCCGTGGCATCGGCGGCATGGATGATGCGCCGATGGCTGTGACCGCCTTCGCGGGTCAGGTGGAACTCGAATCCGCCATCTTCGGCGCCGGACTGTTCATCGCGCGTGAAGGGCACACCTTGGTCGATCAGCCATTGAATCGCCTCTTTACTGTGCTCGACGGTAAAGCGCACGGCGTCTTCGTGGCACAGGCCGCCGCCAGCATTGAGGGTGTCATCGACATGTGATTCAACGGTGTCGGTGTCATCCAGGACGGCAGCGACGCCACCCTGGGCCCAGAAAGTCGAGCCATTGGCGAGGTCGCCTTTGCTCAATACGGCGATGCGCAAATGACCGGGCAAGGTCAGCGCAAGGCTCAAGCCGGCAGCACCGCTGCCAATTACCAGAACATCGTGTTGAAACTGTTGGCTCATTTCAGGATTCCGCTCAAAGCGACCCGGGTCGGGGTTGGCGCAAGACACCTGGATCGGCGAGTCAAGACAGCCACACAGCCCACTAGTATATAGAGGGGGGGAGCGGCACAATAGCGAGCACACATGGCATTGTGAAACTACTGTGACGGAAAATACCTGACGCTTCGTCGGATGGTTTTTCGGCCGGTTCGGCGACAAGACGACTGTATCAACGATTTAACAGTCTTTTTCTATTCGCGGTTGCACAATGTCGGTCTTGCGCAGCTATAAATATTTGGAACTTTTGCCAGAGGCCCAACATCAATAGACCGTTGCCTGATTCAAGGGACAGTGTCGGCTTCAGCGCGGGATCTGTGATTTGATCCTTGCCAGCGAATCCGATGACAAGATTATTCGCGCAGCCGGGTTGACCCGCGCTGCGCTTTTCGTGCGTGCCAAATCAGAGCCCGCAGGAAACTTGCTTGAGGGGGAGAACTTTTGCGAAAAGCCCGAGTCTATGTTTGCAAGTCTGGTCGTTTAGTTATGCAAGCCTCCTCCGAGCTTATCGAGGAGTGTTCATGCTAACCCAGGAAGAGGATCAGCAGCTGGTCGAGCGCGTTCAGCGCGGCGACAAGCGAGCTTTCGATCTGCTAGTGCTGAAATACCAGCACAAAATTCTCGGGTTGATCGTGCGTTTCGTGCACGACACCCATGAAGCCCAGGATGTGGCGCAGGAAGCCTTTATCAAGGCGTACCGTGCACTTGGAAATTTTCGCGGGGACAGCGCGTTTTATACGTGGCTTTACCGCATCGCCATCAACACGGCGAAAAACTATCTGGTTTCACGCGGCCGTCGGCCGCCGGATAGCGATGTCAGTTCCGAGGATGCAGAGTTCTACGATGGCGATCATGGCCTCAAGGATCTCGAGTCGCCAGAGCGTGCATTGCTGCGGGATGAGATCGAAGGCACCGTCCATCGAACCATTCAGCAACTGCCAGAAGATTTGCGTACGGCTTTAACTTTACGTGAATTCGATGGTCTGAGTTACGAGGACATTGCGGCCGTCATGCAGTGTCCGGTGGGTACCGTGCGCTCCCGGATTTTCCGCGCTCGGGAAGCCATCGATAAAGCCCTGCAGCCGTTGTTGCAGGAAAACTGAGACAGCGGCGACAGCCAAGAGAGGAACGCCATGAGTCGTGAAGCCCTGCAGGAATCGCTGTCCGCAGTGATGGATAACGAAGCGGACGAATTGGAATTGCGTCGGGTATTGAATGCCTTTGACGATGTTGAAACCCGTGATACCTGGGCTCGTTATCAAATCGCTCGGGCAGTTATGCACAAGGATTTGCTGCTTCCTCGTCTGGATATCGCTGCGGCAGTCTCTGCTGCGCTGGCTGACGAAGCTGTACCTGCAAAAGCCTCCCGTGGTCCATGGCGCAGCCTGGGTCGTCTGGCGGTCGCTGCTTCGGTAACCCTCGCCGTACTGGCAGGTGTTCGTCTGTATAACCAGGACGAGATCGCCGGGGTCGAACTGGCTCAACAATCCAGTCAACCAGGTCTGGCCGTTCCTCAGGTCAAGGGTCCAGCTGTATTAGCAGGCTACAATGAGAGTTCGGAAGCCACTGGCCCTATGGCCAACGGCGTATTGCAAGGTCAGCCAGGCTGGCACGATCAGCGTCTGCCAGGCTACTTGCGCCAACATGCTCAACAGGCTGCACTGAAAGGTACTGAGAGCGCTCTGCCTTACGCTCGTGCAGCAAGTCTGGAAAACCGTTAAGGAGGATCATGCGCGCCATCCCTCTACTTACGCTTCTGCTCGGTGGCTGGTTTGTTGTTCCAGCCCATGCTGATGAAGCCCAGGACTGGTTGACCCGTCTGGGCCAAGCCGAGCAACAGCAAAGCTTTCACGGTACATTCGTCTACGAGCGTAACGGTAGTTTTTCTACCCATAACATCTGGCACCGCGTCCAGGATGGCAAGGTCCGCGAGCGGTTACTCCAGCTCGACGGCTCGGCACAGGAAGTCGTGCGCATTGATGGGCGTACTCAATGCGTCAGCGGCATTCTGATAGCAGGGCTTGGAGATTCCCCCAGCTCCTCTGTTCGTGCACTCGATCCACAAAAGCTAAAGAATTGGTATGACCTTGCCGTCATTGGCAAGTCGCGTGTGGCCGGGCGTGCGGCGGTGATCGTTTCACTGACGCCTCGCGATCAACACCGCTACGGTTTTGAATTGCATCTGGATAAAGAAACCGGCCTGCCTCTCAAATCATTGCTTCTGAATGAGCGAGGGCAGTTGTTGGAGCGATTCCAGTTCACGCAACTGGATACCGCCGACATTCCGTCCGACAGCGACTTGCAGCCTGGCGCCGATTGCAAAACTGTTGCCCTGGGCAGTGACAAGGCGTCTGCAATCAAGGCAGCGCAAGTATGGCGTTCGGACTGGTTACCACCTGGTTTCGAGCTGACCAGCAGTACCTCCCGCAAGGATCCAGAGACCAAAACCCAAGTCAACAGTCTGATGTATGACGATGGTCTGGCCCGTTTCTCGGTTTTCCTTGAGCCGTTGAATGGCGCAACAATTACTGACACTCGTACCCAGTTGGGGCCGACCGTTGCAGTTTCCCGACGCTTGACTACCCCGCAAGGCGAGATGATGGTGACCGTGGTCGGTGAGATTCCGATTGGCACCGCCGAACGGATTGCGCTATCCATGCGCAGCGATGCCACTGCAACCAAGTAGTGAGCTGAAATCGAAATGTTTGGTGAGCATTTCAACTTGCAAATATTCCCGATTTTTTCTATAGGTCAGAGCCTCTCGGCTCTGGCCTTGTTTTTTGTTCCCGGAACAAAAATACCGGCGTATCGTTCCCGGTGTTCCTTGCTCCATATCGCTTAACCATGCTCGTCGTAACGGGAGCCGTATGTCGATACCACGCTTGAAATCTTATCTCTCTATTTTTGCCACCGTGCTGGTGCTTGGTCAGGCGGTCGCAGTTCAGGCGGCCGAGTTGCCTGACTTTACTCAGTTGGTCGAGCAGGCCTCGCCCGCGGTGGTAAACATCAGTACCACGCAGAAACTGCCGGACCGCAAAGTGTCGAGCGAGCAGATGCCTGACCTTGAAGGCTTGCCGCCAATGCTGCGCGAGTTCTTCGAACGCGGCATGCCACAGCCGCGTACGCCTCGCGGTGATCGTCAGCGTGAAGCCCAATCCTTGGGTTCGGGCTTCATCATTTCGCCTGATGGCTACATCCTGACCAATAACCATGTGATTGCCGATGCCGACGAAATTCTCGTTCGTCTCGCCGACCGCAGCGAATTGAAGGCCAAGCTGATCGGTACCGATCCACGTTCCGACGTGGCGCTTTTGAAAATCGAAGGCAAGGATCTGCCGGTCCTGAAACTGGGCAAATCCCAGGATCTGAAAGCCGGCCAGTGGGTCGTGGCGATTGGCTCGCCATTCGGCTTCGACCATACCGTGACCCAAGGTATCGTCAGCGCCATTGGTCGCAGCCTGCCGAACGAAAACTATGTGCCGTTCATCCAGACCGACGTGCCGATCAACCCGGGTAACTCGGGTGGTCCGCTGTTCAACCTGGCCGGTGAAGTGGTCGGCATCAACTCGCAGATCTACACCCGTTCCGGCGGCTTCATGGGCGTGTCGTTCGCGATCCCTATCGATGTCGCGATGGACGTTTCCAATCAGCTCAAAAGCGGCGGCAAAGTCAGCCGTGGCTGGTTGGGTGTGGTGATTCAGGAAGTGAACAAGGACCTGGCCGAGTCGTTCGGTCTGGATAAGCCAGCCGGTGCGCTGGTGGCTCAGATCCAGGATGACGGCCCGGCTGCCAAGGGTGGCCTGCAAGTAGGTGACGTGATCCTGAGCATGAACGGCCAACCGATCGTCATGTCCGCCGATCTGCCACACCTGGTGGGCGCGCTGAAGGCCGGCTCGAAAGCTGATCTGGAAGTGATTCGTGAAGGTAAGCGCAAGAATGTCGAGTTGACAGTCGGCGCTATCCCGGAAGAAGGCAAAGAGCTGGATGCGTTGCCGAAATCTACCACTGAGCGCAGCAGCAACCGGCTGGGTGTTTCCGTAGTCGAGTTGACTGATGAACAGAAGAAAACCTACGACCTCAAAGGCGGCGTCGTGATCAAGGAAGTCCAGGACGGTCCTGCTTCTCTGATTGGTCTGCAGCCAGGCGATGTGATCACTCACCTGAATAATCAGGCAATCGGTTCCACCAAGGAGTTCACGGACATCGCCAAGGCGCTGCCGAAAAACCGCTCGGTGTCGATGCGGGTTCTGCGTCAAGGACGCGCCAGCTTCATCACCTTCAAACTGGCCGAATAATCCGGTAGTTGGCTGAATAAAAAACCGCCTCGAAAGAGGCGGTTTTTTTATGCCTGAAATTTTTCTGACGAGCGTCAGCCCATCATGTCCTTGATCATGCGCTCTTCCTCCATCAGCTCACGTTGCCGTGCGTCGATCCGCGACGACAGCGGGAAATTGGTACCTGCCTTGCGCTTGGCGAAATCCAATTGCTGAATAGCCTGACGGTAATCCCCGACCAGGGCGAAATACTCGGCGCGGGCCTGATGCAGGCCAATAATGTTGCCTGACAGACCGCGAGTCTCGGCCACCATGTACCAGACGTCCGGATCGTCCGGACGGCTCTTGAGCAGATTCTCCAGTGCTTTTTCCGCGTCGGGCGCACGGTTCTGCTTGAGCAGCAGATCAACACGCACCGAATTCAGCGGATAGTTGCCAGGATATTGCGTCAACATTCGGTCAACTCGGGACTGGGCGTCCGGCAGACGATTGTTGGTGATGTCCAGATCGACCTGTGCCAGGTTGTAGATGATCTCGTTCGGCGACTTGGCCAGCAGCAACTTGAGGTTTTCCCGTGCTTCATTCAGCTGGCCGCCCTTGATCTGGGCGATGGCCAGGCCATAGCGAGCGACATCATTTTTCGGGTTTTCATCAAGCTGGGCGCGAAAGCGTTTGGCGCCCAGGCCAGGGGTTTCTTCATAGATCAACTGGACCCGTGCACGAATCAGCTGATAACGCATAGTGTCTTCGATGCCGCCGGGTTTTGCCTGTTCGGCGCGGTTGCGCGTGTCAGCGATCCGCGACTCGGTCACCGGGTGAGTCAGCAGAAATTCCGGTGGCTTGGCGTCGAAGCGGTACTGGCGCGCCAATCGCTCGAACATGGTCGGCATCGAGCGCGGGTCGTAACCGGCCTTTTCCAGATTGAGGATGCCGATGCGGTCTGCTTCCTGTTCGTTCTGGCGAGAGAAGCGCCGTTGTTCCTGAACGGCTGCCGCCTGCGTGCCCGCAATGGCCGCGATCCCGGCATCGCCGGCGCCGGCTGCGGCAATCACGATCCCGGCCAGCAGCGCGGCCATCATCGGCACCTGCATGCGCTGTTGGGCTTCGACGCCACGGGCGAAGTGGCGCTGCGACAAGTGAGCCAATTCGTGAGCGAGTACGGAGGCGTATTCGCCTTCGGTCTGGGCATTGAGGAACAAGCCGCCGTTGACCCCGACAATACCGCCCGGTGCGGCGAAGGCGTTGAGTTGCGGGCTGTTGATCAGGATGAACTCCAGGCGCCGGTCATTGACCTGGCTGGTCTCTACCAGCCTGTAGACGCTGGATTCGACGTAGTCCTTGAGCTGTGGATCGTTGAGCTGCGAAACCTGGCTGCGCAACAGCGCCAGCCAGGCACGGCCCAACTGATGTTCCTGTTGCGGCGAGACGATGGCAGAACTGGCGTCGCCGAGTGACGGCAGGTCGTCGGCGAAGCCCGGTGAGGCGAGCAAGCAAGCGAGCGTCAGCAGGGTAGGGCGCAAAAAAGTCATGCACAAAGCCTTAGTCGACAAAGACCTTACTGTAGCCGGACACTACGCTTGGGACCAGATATTCTAGCCGCTCAACCACCTGAACCGGAGTGATGCAATGACCGACGCTGTAGCCCATGACGCCGAGCTCGACGCCAGCGGCCTGAATTGCCCCTTGCCGTTGCTCAAGGCCAAGCTGGAACTCAATCGACTGGCCAGCGGCGCAGTGCTGAAGGTAATTGCCACCGATGCGGGCTCGCAGCGCGATTTTCGCACCTTTGCCCGATTGGCCGGTCATACGCTGCTTCGTGAAGAAGATGAAGCGGGTGTTTACCGCTACTGGTTGAAAAAAGCCTGAATTCTGCTGCGTTCGTTTCTAAGGATTATTGATGTTCAAAGTGTTACGCGACTGGATTCAGCGCTACTTCTCCGATGAAGAGGCCGTTGTGTTGGCGGTCCTGCTGTTTCTGGCGTTTACCGCCGTGCTAACGCTGGGCGGCATGCTTGCGCCAGTGCTGGCCGGGATGGTGCTGGCGTATCTGATGCAAGGGTTGGTCGTCACGCTCGAACGCCTGCGCATGCCGGGCGGGGTGGCGGTGGGGTTGGTCTTTGCGTTGTTCATGGGGCTATTGCTGGTGTTCATCGTGGTTGTGGTGCCGTTGCTTTGGCATCAGTTAATTACGTTGTTCAACGAGTTACCCGGCATGCTCGCCAAATGGCAGTCGCTGTTATTGCTGCTGCCCGAACGCTACCCGCATCTGGTATCCGACGAGCAGGTGCTGCAGGCCATCGATGTGGCGCGGGGCGAGATTGGCAAGTTCGGTCAGTGGGCGCTGACGTTCTCGCTGTCGAGTCTGCCGCTGCTGGTGAACATCATGATCTACCTGGTGCTGGTGCCGATCCTGGTGTTTTTCTTTCTCAAGGACCGGGAGATGATCGGTCGGTGGGTGCGTGGTTACCTGCCCCGTGAGCGGGCGCTGATCACCCGAGTCGCCCATGAGATGAACCGGCAGATCGCCAATTACATTCGCGGCAAGGTCATCGAGATTTTCATTTGCGGTGGTGTGACCTACATCGGTTTCGTTGTTCTGGGCCTCAACTACGCGGCGCTGCTGGCATTACTGGTGGGCGTGTCGGTGGTAGTGCCTTACGTCGGCGCTGTGGTGGTGACCGTGCCGGTCATGCTGATTGCGCTGTTCCAGTGGGGCTGGAGCGATCAGTTCATCTATTTGATGGCGGTCTACGGGATCATCCAGACGCTGGACGGCAACGTGTTGGTGCCGCTGCTGTTCTCGGAAGCGGTCAATCTGCATCCGGTGGCGATCATCTGCGCGGTGTTGTTGTTTGGAGGGCTGTGGGGTTTTTGGGGCGTGTTCTTTGCGATTCCGCTGGCAACCCTGTTCAAGGCCGTACTGGACGCGTGGCCGCGCAAAGAGCCGGTGGTGGCACCGCTGTTGTAAGCGGTCTGCGGGAGCGAGCGGGCTCCCACAGCATTCAACGATCAGGCCTTGTTCAGCGCTTGAGCTGCAGCCAACACCGCATCCACATGCCCCGGCACCTTCACACCACGCCATTCCTGACGCAGCACACCTTCCTTGTCGATCAGGAACGTGCTGCGATCAACGCCCATATATTCTTTGCCATAGTGCTTTTTCAGCTTGATCACGTCGAACTGCTGGCAGAGCGCTTCTTCCTTGTCGCTGATCAGCTCGAAGGTGAACGCCTGCTTGGCCTTGAAGTTTTCGTGTGATTTAAGGCTGTCGCGGGACACACCAAAGACTTCGGTATTGGCGGCTTTAAAGGCGTCGAGCTGGTCACGAAAGCCCTGACCCTGAGTGGTGCAGCCTGGCGTGCTGTCCTTCGGATAGAAGTAAATCACCACCTGCTTGCCTTTGAGGCTCGCGAGGCTGACGGTCTGCCCGCTGGTGGCGGGTGCTTCGAAGTCGGCAACCGGTTGGTCGATGGCAACGGCCATGAAAGCTTCCTTACATTGGGTTTTGTGGGCGCCACGGTTCGATCAGGGCATCCAGGTTCAGCGCGTCGGCGAAATCCAGGAACTGATCGCGCAGCCAGCTGATTTGCACACCGGCCGGCAAGGTCACGGTAAACGTGGCATTGAGCATGGTGCCGCCGGTTTGCGGAGCCTGATAGGTGTCGCAGGTCAGGCTTTCGAGCTCGACGTTGTGGTCCATGAAGAACTGGCACAGCTCGTTGATGATGTCCGAGCGGTAAGCCGAGCTGACATAGGCGACGTATGGCAGGGCCTGAGGACGATTCTCCAGCGCCGCGCTGCGCACCACGTTGACCGTAAAGGCGTGCTTCTTGGCGAGGCTCGGCAGGCTGCCTTCAAGGCGCGCCAAGGCGTCCCAGCTGCCGGAGATCTCGAGGATCAACGCACTGCACTCGCCATGACGCGTCAGGCGAGAGGTGACCACGGCGCAGCGGTTTTCATGGCTGGCGCGGCACAGGACGTTAGTCAGCTCCATGGGGTTGGCGCCGAGGGCACTGATGACAAGGAATTGTTCGCGAACTGTGGGGGTGGACATGCAGCATTCCTAAAGCGATGAGCGGTCGATACTTCTACGGGCTTTTTTTACCGGGAGCGAGCCTGCGGATGCGAATTCAAAAAACCCGAGCCGCAAGGTTGCAACGTGCTCCAGAGTGGCAAGAGCGAGGGGTGGCAACGCTGGATCGGGGCTTGTGATGCCGAAAATGGAGGCTGGAACCCGGCGTACGAGCTTATCAGTACCGATCAAAGTCTGAAGGGTAGCGAAAAGCAGCGCCAAGGGGAATGGCAGCAGCGCAGTACTTCGCTTGTACAAGCATCTTGGCGCCAGTACCATTACCGCTCTCTTTTTCCGGCAGGAGCGGTTGCATGATTGCGGGCAGTATGGTGGCACTGGTCACACCCATGGATGCACAAGGTCGTCTCGACTGGGACAGCCTGAGCAAACTGGTGGACTTTCACCTGCAAAACGGCACCCACGCCATCGTGGCGGTCGGCACCACAGGTGAATCGGCCACCCTTGACGTGAACGAGCACATCGAAGTGATTCGTTACGTGGTGAAGCAGGTTGCAGGGCGCATTCCGGTGATCGCCGGTACCGGCGCCAACTCGACGCGCGAAGCCATCGAGCTGACCACCAATGCGAAGACCGCTGGTGCCGATGCTTGCCTGCTGGTGACGCCGTATTACAACAAGCCGACCCAGGAAGGCTTGTACCAGCACTTCAAGGCCATCGCCGAAGCCGTCGACATCCCGCAGATCCTTTATAACGTGCCCGGCCGTACGGCGTGCGACATGCTGGCCGAAACCGTGATCCGCCTATCGACCGTGAAAAACATCATTGGCATCAAGGAAGCCACCGGCGACCTGGCCCGTGCCAAGGCCATCATCGACGGCGTGAGCAAAGACTTCCTGGTGATCTCCGGTGACGATGCCACCGCAGTCGAACTGATCCTGCTTGGCGGCAAGGGCAACATCTCGGTCACCGCCAACGTCGCCCCGCGCGACATGGCCGACCTGTGCAACGCTGCACTGAAAGGCGACGCCGTGACGGCCCGCGCGATTCACGAAAAGCTGATGCCGCTCAATAAAACCCTGTTTATCGAATCCAACCCTATCCCCGTGAAATGGGCACTGCATGAAATGGGCTTGATGCCGGACGGTATCCGTCTGCCGCTCACCTGGCTCAGTGCTGCCTGTCACGAACCGCTGCGGCAGGCCATGCGCCAGTCCGGCGTCCTGGTTTAATTGAGGAAGTACTACGCATGAAGCGATTGGCCGGACTTTCCGCACTTGCCTTGATCATCTCCAGCACCAGTGGCTGCGGATGGGTCTGGGGCCCGGAAGGTTATTTCCGTGACCGCGGTAGCGATTACCTGGAAGCGCAACAGACTGCACCCATGCAATTGCCGTCGGATGTCAGCACCGCCAAACGTCTGGATCCGCTGTTGCCGATCCCGCGCAACGTGGCCGATGACACCGTCAAGGGCGAGTACATCGTTCCTCGCCCGCAGCCGTTGTCGGCAGCGGCAGACGCCAGCGCCTACTCCCTGCAAAAGACCGGTGATTCGCGTTGGATCGTCGCCCAGAACCCGCCGGCCGAAGTCTGGCCAGTGGCCGTGCAGTTCTTCCAGGACAACGGTTTCCGTCTGGACGAACAGCGTCCGCAAACCGGCGAATTCACCACCACCTGGCAGCATTCCGACGAACTGTCCGCCGCGATGGCCAAGCGCCTGAGCGCAGCCGGTGTCGGCGCCGACAGCGAAACCCGCGTGCGGGTCCGCATCGAGCCAGGCGTGCAGCGCAACACCAGTGAAGTCTACGTGGTCAGCGCCGAGCGTCCTGCCGGTAGCACCTCCGACGTGGCCTTCACCAACCGTTCGGTCAACACCGGTCTGGACGCGGCACTGGTCGACGACATGCTCGCGAGCATGAGCCGCACCTCGGAGAAGGGCGGTTCAGTCTCCATGCTGGCTTCGCGTGACTCCGATACGCCAGGTCGTGTCAGTCTGAGCGAAGACGGCAGCGGTAACCCTGTCCTGAACGTCGGCACCGACCTGGATCGTGCCTGGTCGAGCGTCGGTCGTGCGTTGGAACAGGGCGAATGGCGCGTTGAAGACATCAACCGCAGCCTGGGTCTGTACTACATCAACCTGGCCGAAAAAGCCGAGAAGAAGGACGAGAAGCCAGGTTTCTTCAGTGGTCTGTTCGGCAGCAAGCCGGACAAGGAAGCAGTTGAAGCCCGTGCCGAGCGTTATCAGGTTCGCCTGAGCAAGGTTGGCGACAACGTCCAGGTCACCGTCGAGAAAAACATCAACACCGTGGCGCCGGCAGATGTGGCGCGCAAGGTATTGAGCGTGATTCAGGACAACCTGGGCTGATCACATGCGTTTTGCCGTTCTCGGCAGCGGTAGCCAAGGGAACGGCACGCTGATAGCCAGCGCTGACACGTATGTGCTGGTGGATTGTGGTTTCTCCCTGCGGGAAACCGAAAAACGCCTGCTGCGCCTGGGTGTGAACCCTGCGCAGCTGAGCGCGATACTCGTGACCCACGAACATGCCGACCACGTGCATGGCGTGGGTTTACTGTCTCGGCGCTACAATCTGCCTGTCTACCTCAGTCGCGGCACCCTGCGCGGGATGCGCAAACCAATTGAACCGGCTGGCCTTCTGGCCGGCGGCGAGCAACTGCAGATCGGCGCACTGAGCATCGGCGTCATTGCCGTGGCCCATGATGCACAGGAGCCGACGCAATACGTCTTCAGTGACGGTGAGCGGCGTTTCGGCCTGTTGACCGACCTGGGCTCGTATTGCAACAAGGTGCTGGACGGCTATCGGGATCTCGATGCGTTGATGATCGAGTCCAACCATTGCCGTGACATGCTGGCTCGCGGTCACTACCCGTACTTTCTCAAGCAACGGGTAGGCGGTGAACTGGGGCATTTGAACAACCATCAGGCGGCATTCCTGGTGTCCGAGTTGGGCTGGCAAGGCCTGCAACACCTGGTCCTGGCCCATCTGAGCAGCAAGAACAACCTGCCGCAGCTGGCCCGGCAATGTTTTGTCGACACCCTCGGGTGCGACCCGGACTGGCTGCAACTGGCCGATCAAGATTCAGGGCTCGACTGGCGACACATCGCCTAGCCCACCTACTTAGCAAGCGGAGCCCATCATGGAAAAACGTGAAGAACTCTACCGCGGCAAAGCCAAATCGGTTTTCAAGACCGACGACGCTGACCGCTTGATCCTGCTGTTTCGCAACGACACTTCGGCGTTCGACGGCAAGCGCATCGAGCAGCTCGACCGCAAAGGCATGGTGAACAACAAGTTCAACGCCTTCATCATGCAGAAACTCGAAGCAGCCGGCGTGCCGACCCAATTCGACAAACTGCTGGGTGACAATGAATGTCTGGTGAAGAAGCTCGACATGATCCCGGTCGAGTGCGTCGTGCGTAACTACGCCGCCGGCAGCCTGGTCAAGCGTCTGGGCGTCGAAGAAGGCATGAAGCTCAACCCTTACACCTTCGAACTGTTTCTGAAGGACGACGCCAAGGGCGACCCGTTCATCAACGAATCCCACGTCGTGGCATTCGGTTGGGGCACCGCCGAGCAACTGGTTCGCATGAAAGAACTGTCGCTCAAGGTCAACGAAGTCCTGAGCAAACTGTTCGACGACGCCGGCCTGCTGCTGGTCGACTTCAAACTGGAATTCGGCGTGTTCTCCGACGGCTCCATCGTCCTGGGCGACGAATTCAGCCCGGACGGCTGCCGTCTGTGGGACAAGGCCACCGGCAAAAAAATGGACAAGGACCGCTTCCGTCAGGGCCTCGGTGACGTCATCGAAGCCTACGAAGAAGTCGCCAATCGTCTGGGCGTACCGCTTTAATCGACGCAAGCATCTGATAGCACGGAAAAATTTCGCTTAGGGGGTTCGCTTCCGGCAAAAGTGTTGTTATGATGCGCGCCGTTGGAGAGATGCCAGAGTGGCCGAATGGGACGGATTCGAAATCCGTTGTACCTTCACCGGTACCTAGGGTTCGAATCCCTATCTCTCCGCCATACAAATAAAAACCCCGTAAATCAATGATTTACGGGGTTTTTTGTTTTCGGGTTGTACTACTCATTTGTACTACTATTTAAGTCCTTCTCAGCCCTTCTAGTCCCCCCTCTGAGCCGTGTATACCGGCTCGCCCAGCCCATCCATGTCATCGCGGAATCTCATCTCTGGCGACTTTCCAAGGCCTTCTGTGATGAGTCTTGTGATTATTCATCGTGTGGGATCCACCTTGTGGCGACCTTAAGCATCATGGTGAGCTTTTGGAGAATTGCAGGGGTAAAATTCAGACATCCATATTTAAAAAAATACTGTATGTATTCACAGTGTCGCGAAAGCTCAGTACACTGATGCAAATCGTTCAAGGCAAGATAAACTAGCGGTTTGCCAGTATCGAGTGCAATAGAATGAATGACATCAGTGCAACGCAGGAAGCCGCAGAGCTGGTTGATGGAATTGAAGGGGTGGGGACTGTGGGCGATACGTCAGAACCCTTAACGATCTTCAATGCCGTGGTTCAGAAAGTTGACTGTAAAGGCCAAGTCCTTGGCTCTCCGTTCTATCGTACGAATGAAAAGGACATCAAAACTTATCTGACAGGTGTCATCAGAAGCGTGGTGAACATTCCACGCAGCCAAAGATTTCAGTTCTGTGCTACTGGTTTTGATTCGAAATCTACAATAGAGGTGTTGGCTAGTACGACATTCAAAGTAGAAGCACTCGCGCTGACAGAACGACTACTTCAATGTGAGATCGTGGCCCAAAAGAAAATTGCAGGTTTGAACGAGTTGAGGGAAGGTAGCCTTCTTTGCGCACATTTCCAGCTAGGTGAAGAGGAATGCGTGATCTTGGTCAAGATTGACCACGCAGGATACCTTGATGAGCTGACACTTCAACGTACGTCCGGCTTGCCGGAAAAACAAAGAGCTCAGAAATGTGCGACGTTTTCAATCGTTGCAGGCAAGGTCGACCCAACTGTCGTAATCAGCGACAGTAACAGTTCGCTTACTGAGTACTGGTGGGGCGGATTCCTAAATCTCGAATCGCTTTCCAACCCACAGCAGAACACCCTCAGGGCGTTCAAAGCTATTGAAGGTTTGCTCAAAACAAAGGTTGAGAAAAAGTCGCCAAGCGATTATTGGACGTTACGTAATGCGTTTGTAAGCTATTTCACCACACGGCCAGACTGCATCTTTGATCAAATGATTGACGACATCATGAGCGGTTACCCCGCCCATGATCCAGATTTAGACATGGCCGGGCTTGTGGTCGAAGCAAAAGAACTACCAAAAAAGAAAAATTTCGACTCGCACTTTTCAATCGCACCGGATGTAATAAGCAACAAAATCAAACGGCAGATTCGTCTTGGTCAGAATCTAGATCTAAGAATTACAGGGGAGATTTCTGATTTTGATAAGACCTTTGATACCGGCGATGACGACGGCCGAAAGTATCTAAAAATCTACTCCGACGAAGGTTACGCCGCATTCAATAAAGGTGACGGCCATGATGATATTCAAAAGCATAATTGAATCACTGGCTAGGTCAATAGTTCATCTTCACACGGAAGAAACTAATACCACAGTTATAGAGAAGTTTCGCGTTGGCGAACTGGGCATAAATCGGGAAGCCTTGGCGCGGTCACTCTCTTGCATATATCTACGAGACAGCTTTGTTGTTTCACTCGCTTATTCAGATAGTGATCAAGTAGACAGCTTGGTTAGACACGACAATGCTAGCATCGAGGCTTTCTGCGACCGTCTAAAACTACAGATTGACGAAGAGAGCACGATCACCGGAATATTGACCATAACGATAACAAAGGGGTTTGCAGGGCGAACATGCTCCATCTACTCATTGGATCTGATTGAACAGTACTGGCGAACCGGTGGGGTCGCTCAATCGGCCACGAAGCTGCGGGCCCTATCCGAACGGTCATACATCATAGAGTCTTCTGAAATTTCGAGCACATTCAGCTCCGGACTTTTTGTTTTTCGCCCATCCGGACAAACCCTTTTCAATATTACCAATCCAGAGACAGCGAACAAGGAAAAACTGCTAGTTGCACGTGACAAGTGCTGCCTATTCTATGAAAGCAAAAACTATCAATTCATACCACAAGATTTTAATTTAAGCCCGGCTTTCGAACATCTAGGGATTCGTGAGTTATTCAATACGCTAAAACTTATCTTTTCGATAATATTTTTGGCTGATGTCAGCTCCCTGGATAGCAAGATCCTTACAGCGACCATAAAGGGTTACAGGCATGTAACTGGAACGATTCAATTTGACAGTTTCAAAGACGGAGATGTTGCGACCGCATATTATGAAATTTATCTTTGGGCGTATACGGATGGGAGCGTCACCGACAAACTTGGAATTGCAAGAAACCTGCTTTCTATCCACATTGATGGCAATGATTTTAGGGCGTTACGCGATGGTGGCATGCCTGCAATTATATCCAATTACAGCATCTATCTTAAGGATAATGTAAAGCAATACATCGACATAAAAAATAAACTTTCAGATCAGATCCAAAAGCAATCCGAAAAAGCTTCTGAAATGGTGAAATCAATAGGTACATACCTAAGAACATCTATATTTTCTGTCTATTCCTTCGTGATTACGACGTTTATCATCCGCTCAATGTCCAAGGCGTCGACGGACGTAGTTTTTAGCGATGGTATTTATGTCATCTTTATAATGTTTATCACGCTTTCAATCGGGACATTGATTTACGCATATAAGGAAGCTGAGGCAGAACTCAATCGGTTCGAATCCATTTATGATGCATTCAAATCAAGATTTGATGATTTGCTATCTAAAAGTGATAGGGAGAGGATTTTGCAAAATGATCAGGAATATAAGCGCGACGTTGAATACGTAAAAAACTCTCGAAAAAGGGCTGTTTGCCTATGGCTGGCATGTCTCTTACTGGTTTTCTTGTTTGTTACCGTCATAAAACTTCTCAAATACTAAATGTTACTCTTGTTTGGTATCGTCATCTCGGCATCTTGGGATGCGTCGTACCAAGCGAACAACCCATAGCCGCACACGCCCTACAGGATCGCTTGGTGAGCGGCTTAAACAGGCTTGCAGTCCCCATGACGCAAGGCTCGAAGCTAATGGTACCTGTCGTACGATGTTTTGGTATGCACATCGCAATATCACTTTAAAAAATTATTTTTTCAAAGTGTTTAGAATAGGGTAGGCCAGGCTGTATAATGGATCGTATACCATCCCCAAAGTGCGTAATATCTAGCTTTCCGTTGGGGTGGTCGCGCTCCCGGCAAATAATTTTATAAAATGCAAAAGCGCTATTTTTCCGTACCCCGCTTTCGATCTAAACAAGCTTGACTTGCAAACACTTAAATATCCTCCAAGGCCGCGTACTATCGGGCATTGGCTATATTCTATGGGTGGGATCTTTACTTCTCTGTAGTAATATAGAGTGGCGAAGTTGAATGCAGGGTTGGTTAGCTTGGCGGTATACAATTTTAAGGTGCTCTTTCATCCATCCAACTAGGAAATAGGTTTAATCGAAAGTAGTCATGTCAAAAAAAGAAAATCATTACTTCCAAGATAGCTTTATGGGAGTTCCAATCAAGTGTGACCCGGCATACCCATCATTAATCAAGATTATAGAAGCGTTGTATGTGATGGTATATGGGGGTGTCAAAGTCTACCCAAGACCACGCGGTTATCATGTCAGACTTAGGTTTACAAAGAGAATGACTAGCCGCACATTCAGTGCTCGTCTTTCTACTTTTTTCCAAAGAAAGTCTGGTTACGTACCACTACGTTTAACGGTTGTGGAGTGCGATGAAGACGATGAAGGCTTGCATCATCACTTTGCTATCATACTGAATGATAGGTTAGATCGGAGATCAAGTTTACAGCATTTTATGGCACAGCTCTTGGTTGGCGGCTTTCTAGCCAACTACCAAGTCATCTGTCCTCATAATGATGCATTTGGGCATCATCTTCGGACCACTGAAGAAAAAGATAGCTATTTTGAATGGATGACCTATCTGGCGAAGGTCGCAACCAAGGCCGATACTGGCCAAGTTTGGAGTCCGTGTCGCGTTGTCAGTCGTGCGTTGAAAGAATGGAGGCTCGCTGGCAAGCCTGATTTAAGAAAACAACTATTCTACCAGCATCCGAAAGATAGCATCGCGACTATCGATGTTTTTGATCTCATGCAATTGTCTGATGTGTCACCCATAGTTATGGCATCGCCCACAGCCTCTAACATGCTTTGTGGGGTGACTTGAGCGGATGCCCTTTGGGGTTGTACTGGTATTTTGGTGCAACCTCTTAACGGAGCTTGCAGGCTCTTATAGGTGCATCCTAAACTAACACTGATTATATCTGTATTACTTCTATGTTGTCATGCTGCGATTACCACTGACTGTTGGCAAAAATCAATGAGGTGTTTTGGATTGACAAGACATCGTCAGTAACTGCGAAACTTTCTTTACGGGCATTATGACATCATCATATGCTAACCGCATCATCAACCCATCAATACTTCGGTAGCGACATGAAAGTAAAAAAAATATTTTCTGTGTGCATCATTGGAATGACCTTGGCGACAAACTCATTTGCTGACATCGCCAATACGTCTACCCAATTCGATGCATCCCCTAGCCGACTCTACCTCGCCCAAGCACAGCTAGATACATCAGAAGCTGAAGCGAGGCGACTGGCCGAACATGATGCCAAGGCTAAGGCAGCAGAAG
Source organism: Pseudomonas sp. ANT_J28 (assembly GCF_008370005.1). Classification (NCBI taxonomy): domain Bacteria; kingdom Pseudomonadati; phylum Pseudomonadota; class Gammaproteobacteria; order Pseudomonadales; family Pseudomonadaceae; genus Pseudomonas; species Pseudomonas sp. ANT_J28. Next base: position 42,725 of record NZ_VOBM01000008.1, on the reverse strand, counting down.
CCGCCAAGGCTAAGGCCGAAGAATATGCCAAGGTCCTGGCAGCAGAAGATGCCAAGGCCAAGATGGCTGCTGCTATTCAGCTAAAGTCGATAGAAAATGCCAATAATTTGAAGTATTCGGGGGGGCTATCCGAAGCACTACAAAACAACAAAGATAAGGGGTTGGACTGGTTCAAAAACAAGCTCTTCAAACTAGACAAAGCCTCTGCCATCACTATGTGTGATCCAGGCATATGCTACGTTGTTGCATTTAATGGGTTATCGGGTCTTGGGATAACTTCAGAAAGTGGAGACTTCAACGGTCGCCAACTGCAAGGGCAATTTGTTCGTGTTATTGGCACAGACCGATTCGGAAATATTGTGGTCACCAGATTGACCACAAATGATAAACCCTCGCAAAAATCACGTCCAAACACGCAGGAGAAACCAGCACAACAGCCAAGTCTAGCTAGTCCTATAACTTCAAATTACGCTGAGATAGTGAGTAGCATTGATGATTTGATCATAGAGCGAGTAGTTGAAAACTGGGCTCGCCCACCGTCGGCGCGAAATGGCATGGTGGTCGTTGTACAGGTTGAGATGGCGCAAGACGGAACGATGAGATCAGTCAATGTCGCCAAGTCCAGTGGAGATGTTCCTTACGATAACTCGGTGGTAGCGGCAGTCAAAAGTATCGGTCGCTTGTCGGAAATGCAGGAACTCAAGCCAAGTGATTTCCAGCCATACCGTTCATTCAAGCTAACATTCTCACCCGAAGATCTAGCCTTATGATCAATGGCGCCCGGCATGCGCGTAGGGTGCGTCGACGATTGGCCGTACATGCGTCTTCCTTGATGGTGGAAGTCACCATAGGCAAATAACCACTGACGGGCCCCTAGCGTTATTCCGCAGGGGCTTGGACTATCAAAACTCTGCTTGTTCGATAATTCCGGCAGCCAACATTCCATCACCACCCACTCAAGGATGACCACCATGCCAAACAATACAGAGGCCAACATCGCCACAGCGGACGTACTGACCTTGCTACTGCACAACCAACACGCGTTAGCCGCCGCAATTGAAGAAGTCGCTTTGTGGACAAGGTCAACTGGCTCGCCCGAAGAACATGACAACGCCATCACGGCGCTGGATGTCCTCGACACAAATGCCTCGGCCATCACGGCGCTGGATGTCCTCGACACAAATGCCTCGGCCATCACCGCTGGTATTCTGAAGTTGAGGCAATAACCGCTATCAAAGAAGTCTACTTTATTGGTAGGACGATAAGCTGTGCGTGCCATCTATCAAAAACCATTTGCAGATAGCTATATGATAGATTTATCATAGGTCTATCGAAATTAACTATAAAGGATAATCATCGAATGAAAGCTCATCTTTACCTTCGAGCCAGCACCAAAGACCAAGATGCTCTGCGAGCAAAAGCGAGTTTAGAATCATTCTCAAGCGAGAAAGGGCTCACCATTGCCGGTATCTACTCCGAACACATCAGTGGTACTACGCTAGATCGACCGCAGTTGATGCAGTTGCTGAATGCAGCGCAACCCGGTGAATGCATTGTCTGTGAGAGCGTTGACCGTCTAAGCCGTCTGTCCCAAGCGGATTGGGAAACACTGAAAGCCAAGATAAAAGCAAAGGGTCTACGCCTTGTTATTGCAGACCTGCCTACAAGTCACATGTTGATCGAGGACAGGGGAATCACAGGTCAGATTATGGAAGTCATCAATAGTATGCTGTTGGACTTAATGGCTACAATGTCGCGCTTAGACCAAGAAAAGAGGGTAGAACGGATCAAGCAAGGCTTGGAAAACAAACGTATTGCAGACCCGGCTTGGACACCAAAGGGCAAGGGTAAGAATGTCGAAAAATGGGCAAAGATTCAGTCGTTAATAGCCAAGCATCCCGGAATGTCGGCAGACGACATTGCCAAACTTGCTGATGTGGGCGTTGCAACGGTTTATCGTGTCAAGCAGCAGATCCAAGCAGCAGCCCCCCAGTACTAAAGGGGGCGGGGGAGGAATTTCATAGGTACCATACAGTAACCGGTAGCTACTAGTAGGTACATGTACCTGGTTCCGTTGTATGGGACGAAGGAAACCGGGCGCCCGAAATCTCTACTGTGCGTAATTGCATGCCTCTACGGTGATTGAATCGTGTCGCTTTGATTCGTCCATAGCTTCAATCGTGGTAGTTTTGAAATGGCTTTTAGTTTCTGCTCTGGGCTTGCCCCTCCGTCATACACATCAAAGGTCACCGTACCTGTCTCATGCCCCACGATCTCTGCAATTAGAGTCCCCTTTACGTTGGCCCTTTGCAGTTGGGTAACCACGGTCGCTCGAATACTGTGAAATACCTGAGTTCTTCCGAAACCGTGTGCAGTCTTGAGTCTGCCAAAAGCTTTCGAATATGGGTCCGACCGGATGCCATACTGATTTCGGCTTTTGGATGGAATCAAAAATCCATCCTCCTTCGATTCGTTAATTAGCCGACTAACGATTTTTTTGAGGGCGGGGTGGACTGGAACTGAGCGGATGCCCGCCACTGTTTTGCTGTCAATGACATCGAAACACTGCACGCCTTCGATTGTAACGACGTTATCCTTCGTCAATTGGCATATCTCTTCAATACGGGCACCCGTGTATAACCCGAATAAAATTAGGTCGGCGAGTATAGGTTGACCACGTTTGATTGCTGCGTCGTGCAGCAGAGACAAGCTTTCGAGGCTGAAATCCTTCCGTTTGCTGGCAGCCCTTTCCTTGGCACGCATCTTAGGTAACTCATGATGTTCAAACGGATTTGCTCTGTCCTTGTAGTCGATCCGCCACCTTTCATCGTTCCGAGTGGCCCACTTCCAGAACATACTTCCTGCTAGTAGATACTGGGTGAGTGTTTTGCTCTTCAACTGAAGTGAATTCAACCAAGCCGATATCGTATCGAATTCGAGAGGTCGCTGATTACTAGTCAGGAAGTCAGATAGCTTTTCAAGTTTTGATTCTTGTTGGTCAATCGTCTTTGGGGAGATTTTCTGGTTAACCCTGTGGGTTCGAAAGCTTGCCAGTCTTGCCTTCGTGATCGGTGATTTCACTTTGTGGTTGGATGGGTCTGTGACCAGTGAAGCCAATTCTTGACGTTGATCCAATGTGAACGGGTGCTTCGTCGTAATGGCTTTTTGCAGGAGGGTTTTGAACGCTCTGTTCAAGCTGTCTTGAAGCTCCAGTTCACCCGCTATACCTTTTTCCAGCTGGCTATCAACCACAAATCCAATGTATTCGTACAGCTCGGGGTGGTCGTGTTTGAATTTTTCTACCTCGGAAGCGGGTATCGATGATGGGGGCACCGTTTCGCCAATGATTGCCCGCTTACGGGTTTTGATTAATGCATCCACTTCCAATGTGGCTGCAATGACATTTTCCTGCCAACCTTCGGGAAGCTGCTTCTCCCTCCGCGCAGCTTGGATCTGGGCTCGCCAGATAGCCAAATGTGTGTGACTGGCATGCACTGCTTCGGTGCGTGATGCGGTCTTGAGTGATTGGACGAAAACCTTTTTTCCAATGGTTTTTTGCACATCCTCAGGCACTGCCAGTCGTGCATACCAAATTGATTCGTTTTTCTTGCGGAAGATGAAATCAGCCATAACGTCACCAAAAGCCTAATCCTTAGATTGTACTACTCACTTGTACTACTTTGCACCATGGAGGCCCCGTATTTAGGTGTTTTCTGGGGGTGATGTCTGTAAATTTCGAGTCCCTATCTCTCCGCCATTATTGAATAAGACTAAGCCCCTGAAATCGTTGAAGATTTCAGGGGCTTTTTCGTTTCTTGCATTTCGTTTTAGGGCAAATTTACCGCCTGTTTTCTCGGCGAGCGGTACGACTGTCTCGCGAAACACAGGCGGTATCGCGCTTTGCTATCGAACCTGAACTCTCGCCTGGATCACCCACAATCCCAGCAAAGACAGAACAGCAAAGCCCCCTCCCATCAAGAAAGTGCCCTGGAAGCCTACCGTGTCCCACAACGCCCCAGCGGTGACACTGGCCAGCAGCAAGGCTAACCCAGTCAACAGATTGAACATGCCAAATGCCGTCCCGCGCAGTTCAGCCGGCGCGCAATCGGCGATCAGGGCGGCGAATATCCCTTGGGTAAGCCCCATGTGCAGCCCCCATAGAACGACGCCGATGACCAGGCCATCGATACCTGGCGCGAACGCCAGAGTCAGGTCGGCAGCAATCAGCAATATCAGACCGACGCCGAGCACCGCCAGGCGGCTGACACGATCAGACAAGGCCCCGGCGGGATAGGCTGACACTGAATACGCCACCCCCATCAGCACAAGTACTGCTGGCGCCCACATCGGCGCCAGCCCGACGGCCTGACCGCGCAGAATCAGAAAGGCTTCGCTGAAGCGCGCCAGGGTGAACACCGCAGCGACACCCACCACCCACCAGTAGCCAGCGCCCAGTCGGGCTAATTCCCGTCGGCTCAAAGGCGCACGCACCCGGTGCGTCTCTTCCGCTTGTTTGGGCTCATGAACGAACACAAGCAGCACCGCGACGGCAAGGAAGGCCGGGATGACGGCCACCCAGAACACAGTCTGGAAGTGGTTCGCGGTTAGCCACATCAATCCGATCGCCAGCAACGGTCCCAGGAATGCACCAACGGTATCCAGACTTTGCCGCAGGCCGAAAGCTGCCCCCCGTATCGCTGGCGGTGTGATGTCGGCCACCAAAGCATCGCGCGGAGCGCCGCGAATACCTTTGCCAATACGGTCGATAAAGCGAGCCCCGATCAGCCAGTCCAGCGAGCCCGCCAAAGGAAAGATCGGTTTGGACAGCGCCCCCAGCCCATACCCCAGCGCCGCGAGCAGTTTGCGCTTGCCCAATCGATCACTGAGTGCCCCGGAGAATACCTTGGTGATCGAGGCCGTAGCTTCGGCTATGCCTTCGATGAGACCCACGGCCAAAACGGAGGTACCCAGTACGGTGACCATATAGAGCGGCAACAACGCATGGATCATTTCTGAGGAGATGTCCATCAGCATCGAGACGAAGCCCAACGCCCAGATGCCGCCAGGCATGGTGCGCCAGACGTTGCCGGTTGACATCTTCTTGATTGGCGCAGTAACCGAAGTGCCACCTGACTTGTCAGTGGTTTTCATCATGAGCCTCGAAACCTGTTTGCATAAGGCAGCTTATAGCGCCTCGCGATTCCACATCAGCATTTTCTGGCTTTCGGTGTAACCCTGGTCATTAGCTATCATGCAATACAGAGCAAATCACCGGATGACGGGGGAATGCATGAACAGATGGCGAAAGCTTTGGGTGTTTGTGAAGCTGGTGGCAGCATTTGCAGCCTGCCTGGCCGTTGCTGTTCAGGCTTTTAACTACATGTTGGAAAGTCCCGATGCAGCGCAGATGCACCCTTTGAGCATTGTGGTTGTTGGACTGATCTTTGGCTTCATCACCTATGGAATCCTTTCACTGATTGAAAGGGCTATACGGGGTTTCCTGCCCCATCCTGACCCAGTCACCACCACGGTAGCGGCTCAACCTCAAACAGAACTTGAGGAAGATGCCGTGCTGGCGGAAGAACAGCCTTTGGCCCTGTCAACTGACGATTCAACTCAGCAGAAAAATCAGTGAACAGTCTGTATGGCATGTATTACTGGGCGATCATCAAAGGCTCGAATCAGAGTTTTTGCGTCGGACCAGACAGCATCGCAGCGTAAGAAAAATATGCCTCTTCAACGGAAAAGTTACTTAGCGCAGTCGCCCAATTTACCGCCCCCCGAATCTGTTGGTCGTCCCGACAGTCAAGGCTGTATCTGCGAAACATCCCCTGACATTGAAAGACCCTGCTGCAAAAAATCCTCATCTACTCTCGTTTCGCAGATCACTGATCTGCCGTCATCAGCAATCGCAAGGAGCGAGCAATGTATTTTGAGATTTACAGGCAAACCCGTGGCATCGCACAGACCGGCAAAGGTCAATGGCGGTGGCGTTTGAGGGCGGGAAACCATGAAACGATTGCCAGCGGGGAGGCTTACGTCAACAAGTCTGATTGTGTGCATGCCATCAGTTTGATCAAAGGGACCCACGATCAGACCCCGGTCAAGGAAATCTAGGCTTCAGGTGGTGAAGCTGCTCAGTCAGAGCAGCTTCGTTTCAACGGGAGGTCTTACGGTTGTGAGTGGCCCAGTTTTCGTTTGATCAGGTCGTAGACGTCCGTGTGGGTGGAGTTGTGCAGGGTATTACTCTTGCAGGCCAATTTGAGAAACGTTTTAACCTCTTCTTTGGCGTGAGGGTAAAGGCCGGCGACATAGTCGGCTTCATGGTCCTGAGTGCAGTTGAAGTGTTTGTCGTCTTTCGCTTTATCTCTAGCCATTGATGGGCTCCTTTGAGTTCAAATGGTTGGGTGGTCAGGGCTGTTTTGCCCTAAACGTTGCTGAGCTTAGAGACGCAATCGCTTCCCGCCAGATGAACAAAGAAATCAGGAAGAGGATGTAAGACCAAGCCGTTGCCTGAATCTGGATTAAACGCAAACTGTTTGAGTCGCATAGACGCCGATTGCGGCACCTACCTAAACTGTCATCAGATCTGGGAGCAGGGTCAGTGGATGAATCGTAACGAACTACGCAAGGCCGACATCAACCTGATGGTGGTGTTTGAAACGCTGATGCTTGAACGCAACGTCACCCGGGTGGCGGAGAAATTGTTTCTCGGCCAGCCGACCATCAGTTCGGCGCTCAATCGCTTGCGCACGATGTTCAATGACCCGCTGTTCATACGTGTCGGGCATCGTATGGAGCCAACGGCGCGGGCCGAGGAGATTATTCTGCACCTGTCGCCGGCGCTGGATTCGTTGTCGGTGGCGTTGAGCCTGACCCATGATTTCGACCCCGCCAGCAGTACCATGACCTTTCGTATCGGGCTTTCGGACGATGTCGAGTTTGGCCTGCTGCCGCCGTTGCTGCGTGCCTTGCGCCATGAAGCACCAAAGGTGGTGTTCGTGGTGCAGCATGTCGATTACTGGCGGATTCCGGATTTGCTGGCGTCCGGCGATATCACCGTTGGTATCAGCCAGACTCGCGGGCTGCCGGCCAACGCCAAGCGCAAGTTGTTGCGGCACATCCTGCCCTGCATTTTGCGCGCGGACGCATCGGACACACCGTTGACGCTCGATGAGTATTGCGCGCGACCGCACGTGCTGGTTTCCCACACCGCCAATGTCAGTGGTTACGCCGATGAGTGGCTGGCGGAGATTGGTCGTACGCGCCAAGTCGTCCTTTCCGTGCCGCAATACAGCTCGCTACCGGCCTTGCTAGCCGGGACCGATCTGATCGCCAGTCTGCCGGACTACGCCGCCGGAGCGATGGCTGCGTCCGGCCAGCTGTTCAAGGAGCCGTTCCCGTTCAAGGTGCCGACCCTGGATCTGTCGATGGTCTGGCTCAGCCATGTCGATACCGACCCGGCCGAGCGCTGGTTGAGGTCGCGGCTGGAGGCGTTCATGAGTGAACGCGCGGTTTTACCGCCCCAGTGAGTAGGGCGATGCTGTGTTATATGTACGACCTTTCTGCCAACTTTCAGGAGCTCAGTCATGCCTCACCTGCACATGGAATACACCGCCAACCTGCCCGAGCTCAATGCCGACGTGGCGTTGATCCGGCTCAACAATGCGTTGGTGGCTTCCGGTCAGTTTGCTGCCGAATACGACATCAAGAGCCGAGCGGTGAAGGTTGAGACATTCAAGGTCGGCACGGGGTTAGGTGAACGGGCCTTCGTGCATGTGAAACTGTCACTGTTGAGCGGTCGCTCACCGCAGATCAAGAAGCAGTTGTCCGAAAGTTTGCTGGCCGTGGTGCAGGAGCTGTGTGATTGGCCGACGGACATTGACGTCCAACTGGCTGTGGAAATCCTCGACATCGATAGAGAGTCCTACACCAAGATCGCCATCAGCCACTGAGTTTCAGGCCATTTCCTGCTCGGTGCAGGCCTTGACCACTTGCTCGCGCAGCCATGTGTTAGCACTGTCCTGATCGACATTCTGGCTCCACTGCATGTCGAGGCTGAAACCCGGCAAGCCGTTGGGCGCTTCGCAATGATTGAAGATCGCGTCGTTGGCCAGCAATTGCTGGATACGCCGAGGCAGGGTCAGGATGAAGTCGGTGCCGGTGATCATCTTCAGTGCCGCGCTGTAGCTGTTGGAACGCGCGACGATCTGCCGTTTTTGTGCCTGCTGCGCCAGCCAGCCGTCGACCATGTTGGTGGTGGAGGTCCAGGGTGTCGGGAACACGTGCCGACGTTCGACGAAGGCTTGCAGGCTTAAACGCGGCTCCGGCGGTGTGGCACGTTTATCGAAGACACAGACCAGGTCGTCCTCCAGCAGCAGCCGGGATTTGAAATCGCCGTGACTGCGATGAAAGTTCGGGCCGAAGCAAATCACCAGGTCGAGGCTGCCATCGCGCAGTTCTTCGGCCGGGATGTCGGTTTCGAACTTGTGCATGTTGACCATCACCGGCAGGTCAGCGAAATCGAAGCTTTTCAATAGACGTGGCAGGATCAACTGCTCGAAGTATTCCGGTGCGCAGATATTGAAGGTGACTGGTTGCAGGGTGGGGTCGAACGCTGGCGCACCGGCGTGACACAGGTTGATGCTTTCCAGGATCTTGAGCACGTGGGCGTACATCGTGCTGGCTTTGTAGGTGGGGCGCATACCCGCGCGGGTATTGATGAACAGCTCGTCTTCGAAACTGGTACGCAGTTTTTTCAGGCAGTAACTCACGGTGGACTGGCTGACGCAGAGCGCCTCGGATACACCGGTGACGCTGCTTTGCTCATACACGGCGATAAATACCATGAGGTCCTGCATATCGAGCTTTCTAAGCAAGTTACTGTTCAGCATCCGTTTCGTCTCGCTGTGCTCCTTGCGCTGACTGTGCGCAAACTTGTACGAGTGATCCTAACGGAACGATGGTGCCAGGAGAATGCTTTGTAGGAGTTTTCATGGAAGGTTGTGGGGCAGTTCCAGAGACCTTCAGCCCTGAACGGCTGCAGGCACCCCGCGGCGGCTGGACATCAGCAGTGCCCACATACCGGCTCCCACCAGCAGCACGCCGATGATTTCCAGCGGCAATGGCGACTGACGTAACCAGAACCAGTGAAACAATGTGAGGAACAGCGTGCTCAGGTAAATGTAGGAAATGACCGAGGAAGGGGGGATAACGCCAATGGCCCGATGCAGCAGCCAGAAGGTCGCCAGCGTGGCGAACACCGCCAGGTAAATCAGCCACCAGAAATCGCTCACGGTCAGCAATGACGCCGATCGCCAGCCGCCGCTGAACCCACAGAATGCCAGCAGAAACAGCGCCCCGAACAGCATGTTCCAGAAAGTCATGCCCACCGGGCCGCGATTCTTGAGGCTGCTGGCCTTGAGCCGTTGACTCAGGGGCGAGTAGAGCGCCATCGCCAGGCAACCGACGCCATACACCGACACTGCATACAGCGAAGGCAGCTCACCAAGGCCTGCGCCTTTCAAAACCAGCAACACGGCCCCGGCAGCGGCAATCAGCATCGGCAGCACCCGTTGTTTCAGGTTGCTGTCGGGCATCAAAACGGCTTCGAACAGCAATGTCAGCAAAGGCACCAAGGTGAACATCGTCCCGGTGTTGACCGACGAGGTATAGCGCAGTGCCTCGAACAGCGAGCCGAAATACACCGCCAGCAGCAAGCCGAGCACGGCATGGCCGAACAGTCCGCGGGCGGTCATGGCGGTATCGCCTTTGAACAGCAGCAGCGGCAAAAATACCAGGGCGCAGAACAACAGGCGCAAACCGGTCAGCAGGATCGGGTCGATGGCCTGGCTGACCTGTGCTGCCGCAGAAAACGATGCAGCGATCAACAGTGCCCAGAGCAGCATGCCGACGTGAGCGGCGGCGAAACCGGTGTGTTTCATGATGTGAGTTCCTGGGTCAGCGAATGTGTTGGGCGTAATGCCGCGGATCGAAGCGCAAGACCATCAGGATCATCAGTGCCATGACGCCGGTCAGTGACCACCAGGCCCATTCGAAGCTGCCGAGCTGATCGCGGATCAACCCGGCAATCAGCGGTGAGAGACCGGCGATCAGGTAGCCGATGCCTTGCACGAACGCGGTCAGGCCGCCGGCACGCTGGGGATTGTCCAGATGATCCAGGGACACAATCAGGCTCATCGGGAACAGTCCGCCGATGCGAGCCCAAAGAACATCGCCAGCCCCATCGCCATCACCGGCAGCATGGTCAACAGCGAGGCCAGCTATCGGACCTTGAATGACAAGGAGTCGATTAGGCGCGCGAGGCCTGCTGGCAGCAAATCAGAAAGTCCGGAATGGTATTTAGAAATTAAATAAGACTCCGTTCACCCACTCCCTATGCCGTGGTGCTACTCAATTGTTTAGCCAGCCCAGAACCAAAGTTCTTCAAATCCTGATTTAACGACTTATCTACCCGTGTGACGCTGCGGCTCATCTGTTTCCTCTGGTTTTTTCTATGGACGGTTCTCCCGTCGCACTTCCCTCCGAATTAGCTTTTTGGGCGCTGTGGCACTGCCGTCACGCGCGCCCACCGGATTCCTGCATTTCCCGTTGATTGTTCCTACAGGTCCCGCGCTATACGCCGGGATCAAAGCGGCGGCGCCTGTGCGTTTGCCTGACGCGGAAATAAGAGAATTCCCATGAGTGTTGCCACGACATCTTTCGCCTCCAAGCAAGAAGCCCTGACCTTTCTGGAACAGAACCCGGATATCGAGATGTTCGAGTTGTTCATCCTCGACAACAACGGTGTACCTCGGGGCAAGTTGCTGCACCGCGATGAATTGCTGGCGGTGTACGAAAGCGGGCGGCCATTGCCGAGCACCATTCTTGGCCTGACCATCAACGGCGATGACGTGGAAAACTCCGGCCTGGTCTGGGACGTTGGCGATATCGACTGCCGGGCGTACCCGATCAGCGGCAGTTTGGCGCGCTTGCCGTGGCGGCTGATGCCTACGGCGGCGGTGCAGGTCAGCATGCACCCGAAGGAGGGGATGCCCGCGACGATTGCCGATCCACGGCATCTGCTGGCGAAAGTCATCGAAGGCTTGCAGGCCGACGGCTATTACCCGGTGATGGCGGCGGAGCTGGAGTTCTATCTGCTGGATCAGCAGCGCGACAGCAATGGTCGGCCGCAACCGGCGCGGAATGTCGATGGTGGACGACCGCGAGGCACTCAGGTTTATGGCTTGCGTGAGCTGGAGCAAATCGAACCATTTCTGGCCGATCTCTACAGCGCCTGCAAACTCCAGGGCATTCCGGCGCGCACGGCGATTTCCGAATACGCGCCGGGGCAAGTGGAAATCACCCTCGAACACCGCACCGACGCCTTGCAGGCGATGGACGAAGCGGTGCGCTACAAACGACTGGTCAAGGGCGTGGCGCACAAGCACGGGATGACGGCGTGCTTCATGGCGAAACCGTTTGATGACTTGGCGGGTACAGGCATGCACATGCACGTCAGCCTGGCGGACAAGGAGGGCAACAACCTGTTCGCCAGCGAAGCCCCGGACGGCACGCCACTGCTCAAACAGGCGGTCGGCGGGATGCTCAGTACGTTGCTCGATTCATTGCTGCTGTTCTGTCCGAACGCCAACTCTTACCGTCGCTTCCAGACCAACAGCTATGCGCCGCTGGCGGCCACGTGGGGCGTGGACAATCGCACCGTGAGTTTGCGCGTGCCCGGCGGGCCGGCGTTCTCACGGCATATTGAGCACCGAATCTGTGGCGCCGACGCCAATCCATATCTGGCGGCTGCGGCGATTCTGGCCGGGATCCATCGCGGTATACGCGAACAACTCGATCCTGGTGTGCCGGTGGAGGGCAATGGCTACGCGCAGGCCACGGAACTGTTGCCGACTGACTGGTTGACTACGTTACGAGCGCTGGAAGGTTCGATCTGGGCTCGGGAAGCGTTCGGCGGTGAGTTCCTCGGCGTGTACCTGGCGGTAAAACGTGCCGAGTATCGACAGTTCATGGGCGAGGTCGGCGAACAGGACTGGCGTTGGTATTTGAATCAAGCCTGAACAGAACCTGAAGCATTCTCAAATAAGTTGACCGTTTTTGCCTCTTGCCATGAGCCAACTAATCGTTGGCTTCTTTTTCACAAAAAATTGATGGTTGGCAGCCTAAACTTAGTGATGTTACGGCCAATGAAATTTTCACATTTGGCGAAGGCACTTTTATTCAGGAACAGCCGATCATCATGTTGAAGATTAAAGCCGTGCGCCCCGAGTGGGTGACACTGATTTCCAGCGCCTTTCTATTGGCAGGATTCAATTTCGTTCTCTGGCAACACCTGTTTGAAATCACGGCCTCTGACGGTCAAGGCATCGTCATGCGTGTGGCATTCGGGGCGATGATCCTTGCTGCTTTCAACATTGTGCTGACCCTGCTGGCGTTCCGGCCGGTAATGAAGCCCGTTTTGACGCTGATCTTTATGGTCAGTGCCAGCGTCGCGTACTTCATGGGTCAATATGGCGTGCTGATTGACACCGGCATGTTGCGTAACTTTGCGCAAACTAATGCGACGGAAGTGCGTGACTTGCTGTCGTTGAAGTTGCTTGTTTATATCCTTGTGCTGGGTGTTTTGCCGTCGTTGTTGTTGTGGCAGATCCCGGTTAATTACCGCCGCTGGCACCGTGAGCTATTAAGTAAAGCACTGGTAACTGTCGCGTCGGTTGCCGTGATTGGTGGCGTTGCACTGGTTAACTATCAGGGCCTGTCTTCGTTGTTTCGCAATCATCATGAATTGCGCCTGATGGTCGTGCCAAGCAATTACATCGGTGCCTCTTTCGGCTTTCTTCGTGAGCAGGTTGCATCTGCGCAGCAGCCCTTTGTCAAATTGGGTGAAGATGCCCAGCGAAATCCCGCCTGGCAAACCCATGAGCGCAAATCCCTGACTGTGCTGGTGGTGGGCGAAAGTGCCCGGGCCGAGAACTTCGGCATCCTGGGGTATAACCGTGACACCACACCCAAACTGAGTAAAGAGGCCGGCCTGATCGCGTTCACCGACGTGCATTCCTGCGGGACGGAAACAGCGGTGTCGGTGCCGTGCATGTTCTCCGACATGGGCCGCAAGAATTACAACGCCAGCAAGGCGAAGAACCAGGAAGGCCTGCTGGACGTACTCAAACGCGCGGGTCTCGACGTGATCTGGCGCGATAACCAATCGGGCTGCAAAGGCACTTGCGATAGGGTTACCGTCGACGACGTCAGTAACCTGAAAGACCCGGTGCTGTGTGCCAATAGCGAATGCCGCGATGAAATCCTGCTGCAGGGTTTGCAGCACTTCATCGATACCCTGGATAAAGACACGGTACTGGTGTTGCACCAGATGGGCAGTCACGGTCCGGAATACTTCAAGCGTTACCCGAAAGAGTACGAGCGCTTCACCCCGGTTTGTGAAAGTAACGCCCTGAACAATTGCAGTCGCGAAAGTATTGTTAATGGCTACGACAACACCCTGGTGTATACCGACCACGTGCTGTCCACCCTGATCGATTTGTTGCGTAGCAATCAGGACAAAGTCGATACCGCGATGCTCTATCTATCGGACCACGGCGAATCCCTGGGCGAGTACAACTTGTTCCTGCACGGGACGCCTTACATGCTCGCGCCGGAACAACAAAAACATGTCGCGATGCTGGCCTGGTTTTCCGACAGCTATCAAAAGTCGTTCTCGGTGGACGCTAATTGCCTGCAACTGAATCGCGAAAAGCCCTTGAGTCAGGACAACCTGTTCCATTCGATGCTCGGTTTGCTGGAGGTCAAGACCACGGTGTACAAGCAGAATCTGGATATGTTTGCCGGATGTCGTGGTGCGGTAAACGACGGTGTGTTGGCCAAAAAGTGAGTACCTCAACCTTTTTTCATGCACCGGCCGCTAACCTGTGGCCGGTAGAGTATCCCCCGAGAGCCATTGCACATGTCCGCTCAACCCCCATCTGCCATCGAGCTTGAGATCGCCCGGCGCTACGATCAGGAGCACGCCCGCGTCTGTCTTCAGCCGCGACCGCGTGGCCTGGCCGGGCGGTTGACGTTCTGGCGTGACGAGCAATTGGTGCGCAACGCGCTCAAGGCTGCCGGCGAGCCGGGCCTGATTCTCGATTTGGCCTGCGGTGTCGGGCGCTTCTGGCCGGTACTGGCCGAGCATGCAAACCGGGTCATTCTCGCGGCCGACCCGTCGCAGGACATACTCGATCATGCCCGCACCCACCATCCGCAGAGCCTGCTGAAACGGGTCAAGACCTTTCAGAGTTCAGCGTTCACCATCGGCTTGTCGGCGAATGCGGTTGACTGCATTTTTTGCATGCAGCTGTTTCAACACATCGCCTGCCCCGAGCATCGCTTGGCCATGCTTAAGGAGTTCCATCGGGTCAGTCGCGATACGGTGATTGTGGGGGTTCGGGTCGATGCTCATTTCAAAGGCCGGCGCACGGATGCACAGGGCGTTCCGGCCCGACCGTTGGCCAGCAAGGCCGACGTGGAAGCCGAGTTCAAGCTCGCAGGTTTGCGCGTTCTCAGTCATCAGGACTTTCTGCCCGGCTTTGCGCGGATGCGCGTCTACGTACTGCGTAAGGCCGGCTAGTCTCCGCTTGTCAGACATTTCTTGCTGTTTGGCAGGCATTTTCGCTAAAGCTCTTGTTCAGTGGAGGCGCGGAAATCGCCGGGGGCGATATATACTGCGCGCCATTCTTCAAGGGAGAGCCGTGTGGCCATCGATATTCACTGGATTCGCGACAACGATAGCCTCGGTCAGTTTTGCGCCGAGTGGCAGCAGCTGCCATTCGTTGCCCTCGACACCGAATTCATGCGGGTCGACACCTTTTATCCGATTGCAGGCCTGCTGCAGATCGGCGATGGCGTACGCGCTTACCTGATTGACCCACTGAGCATCGACAACTGGCAGCCTCTGGCCGCGTTGCTGGAAAACCCCGCCGTGGTCAAAGTCGTCCATGCGTGCAGCGAAGACCTCGAAGTCCTGCTGCGCCTGACCGGCAGCCTGCCGGCGCCGCTGTTCGACACCCAGTTGGCCGCTGCTTACCTGAACCTGGGTTTCTCCATGGGGTATTCGCGGCTGGTGCAAGAAGTGCTGGGCATCGACCTGCCCAAGGGCGAGACCCGTTCCGACTGGCTGCAACGTCCGCTTTCCGACACCCAAATCAGCTACGCCGCCGAAGATGCTTTGCACTTGGCGGAAGTTTTCGTACAGCTTCGTCCGAAGCTTTCTGACGACAAGTACGCCTGGGTCCTGGAAGACGGCGCCGAGCTGGTGGCCAACCTGCGCCGCGAAGTTGATCCGTATGAGGTCTATCGCGAAGCCAAGCTGGCCTGGAAGCTCTCCCGTGCCCAGCTCGTCGTATTACGTGAACTGTGCGCCTGGCGCGAGCGCGAAGCCCGCGCCCGTGATCTGCCGCGTAACCGCATCGTGCGTGAGCATTCCCTGTGGCCGCTGGCGCGGACTCAGCCGGACAACCTCGGCGCGTTGGCGAAAATCGAAGACATGCACCCGCGTACCGTGCGTCAGGACGGCGAATTTCTGCTTGATCTGATCAAACGCTCTGGCAGTGTGTCGCCTGATCAATGGCCGCCGGCAGTGCCGGAGCCTTTGCCGGTGGACGCTGCCACGCTGGTCAAACAGCTGCGTGCTATCGGCCAGGCCGAAGCCGAGCGCCTGAACATTGCGCCGGAACTGATGCTGCGCAAGAAAACCCTGGAAGCGCTGCTCAAGAGCGGCTATCCCAACGGTCCTTACCAATTGCCTGATTCGCTGCGTGGCTGGCGCCGCGAATTGATGGGCCAGGCGCTGCTCGACAGCCTGGCCACCGCCGGAGAACAGCCTTGAAACGTATTTGCTCCATTTATCGAAGCTTGAAGAAAAACGAGATGTACCTCTATGTGCTCAAAAGCGATGCACTGGAGCGCGTCCCGGAAAGTCTGATGGTCGCCTTCGGCAAACCGCATCACGCCTTCGACCTGGTGCTGACCCCCGAGCGCAAACTGTCGCGCGAGGACATCACCGTGGTGCTGGAAAACCTTGAGAAGCAGGGTTACCACTTGCAAATGCCGCCGGCTGAAGATGAGTACATCGAACACTTGCCGGAAGAATTGCTGCGCCGCAACGACCCGATGTGATCGGCAGACAGGCTCTGTTCAGAGCCTTTATGAAACACTGGAATGATTTTGGCGAGGGCCAGGGCGATGGAGCGTTACTCCATCGGCGGCCGTCAGCACTGTTTTTGAAAGGTTTGAACCATGCGCGTTCTGATTGCTGAACACGACCACCCGGTGTACGCCCAGCTGTTGCGTCAAGCAGCGCCCGACCTGGAAGTGCTGACCAGCGGCGACTCTGCCGAACTGGCCAGCCAGGCCGCTGATTGTCCGATCTGGCTCGGTCAGCCGGACCTGCTGGCGACCTTGCTGCGTCAGGGCCACGAGCCACAATGGCTGCAATCGACCTGGGCGGGCATTACGCCGCTACTGGCCGACGGCTTGCCTCGGCACTATCGCCTGACTCGGGCGGTAGGGATTTTCGGTCAGGTCATGGCCGAATACGTGCTGACCTACATGCTCGGCCACGAGCGCGAAGTGCTGCCGCGGCTGGTCAGCCAGGTCGAGCGCAAGTGGGACAGTCGCCAGGGCCAAAGTCTGGCTGGGCGCAAAGTATTGATCGTCGGCACCGGTGACATCGGCCAGACCGTGGCGCAGTTCCTTCTGCCGTTTGGCGTCGAGTTGTACGGCATCGCCAGCGAAGCCCGTGAGCAGGCACCGTTTACTGAAGTCGGGGCGCTGGCTGATTTGCCGCGTCTGGTCGGTGAGGTGGATTACGTGATCAATCTGCTGCCGAATACGCCGAACACCCATGACCTGTACGACGCGGCGCTGTTCAAGCAGTTCAAGCCGACCGGGTTGTTCATCAACGTCGGGCGCGGCGTGGCAGTGGTCGATGCGGACTTGGTGGAAGCCTTGAAAGAAGGGCATCTGGCCGGTGCTGTGATTGACGTCTGCCGCCAGGAACCGCTGCCGCAACGTCATCCGTTCTGGACCGCGTGGGGCTTGCTGCTGACTGGCCACAGCTCGGCACCGACCTCGCCATCGATGATGGTGAATCTGTTTGTCGAGAACCTGCGGGCGTATCAAGCGGGTGAGGCGTTGCGCGGGGAAGTGGATTTCAATCGCGGTTATTGACTTCACCGCAATCAAAATGTGGGAGCGGGCTTGCTCGCGAAGAGGCCGGCACATCCAACATCAATGTTGACTGACAGACCGCTTTCGCGAGCAAGCCCTCTCCCACATTGGATCTTCATTGTTGGTTAGAGGGTGAAGTCACCTTCAGCAGCGAGTTCGCTCAGCGGACGACGCGGGCTCGGTTCTTCACGTGCTTGCAGGTAATCCGCCAGCGTCGACTTGTCGCCCAGTTTGCCCACCGCTACCGCAGCGTGCAGCGCATAACCTTCTGGAATGTTCAGCTCCTTGCGGGTCAGGTCCTGGTCGAAACCGGCCATGCCGTGGGTGTGCCAGCCGCTGATGCTCGCTTGCAGCGCCAGATGGCCCCAAGCGGAACCCGTGTCGAAGGTGTGCCACAAGGCCGGGGTCTCTTCGGTGGCGCCAGGCACCGCGAAGGTGGTTTTCGAGATAACGATTACCAGTGCCGAGGCGTGTTGCGCCCAGCTGCGGTTGAATTCGTTCAGCAGCCCCAGATAGCGCTCCCAGTTTGGCGTGTCGCGACGCGCATACAGAAACCGCCAAGGCTGCGAGTTGTAGGCCGATGGCGCCCAACGTGCAGCTTCGAAGAAGCTCAGCAGAGTTTCTTCGGAGATCGCTTCGCCGGTGAAGGCGCGGGGCGACCAGCGGTCGGTGAACTGAGGGTGGATGGCATAGTCGGCAACGCGTGGATTAGCACTCATCAAGAGATTCCTTGCTACGTTTGAAGGTGAGGGGCGACGCAAAACCCTACTGGGCGGCACAATAACTGACAAGCTCGTTTTTACCGGCAGTCGCCAACGCTTGGCCCACAAGGGCCTTGGCACTAGACTGGCGGCCTTTTCACCACCTGATGTTGATGCTTGAGCCATGGCCGCCAAAGTCGAACCGTTCTGGATACGCAAAACCCTCGATCAACTCGATCAAGAGGAATGGGAATCGCTGTGCGACGGCTGTGGCCTGTGCTGCCTGCAAAAGCTCGAAGATGAAGACGACAACAGCGTCTATTACACGCGCATCGCCTGCAAATTGCTGGACCTGAAAACCTGTCAGTGCACCGATTACCCGAACCGCCGCGATTTCGTCCCCGACTGCATCCAGCTCACACCGGGCAAGGCTGACGAATTCAAATGGTTGCCACCGACCTGCGGCTATCGACTGGTCAGCGAAGGCAAGGACCTGCCGCTCTGGCACCATCTGGTGTGCGGTGATCGCGATGCGGTGCACCACGAGCGAATTTCCCAGTCCGGGCGCATGCTCGCCGAAGGCAGCGTGGCCGAAGACGATTGGGAAGACCATCTGATTTTCCGGGCGGGTTAAACGCCAAGCGTATTAACGTTTCACGAAGGAGTGTGTATGGCTGTGGGATTGCGGCTGGCGTTGACCCTTGGACTATTAGTCCTGGGGTCGCCCGCGTGGGCGGCGAAGAAGGTTGATCTGGATTACCACGTGCGCCTGTTGCCGCAAAGCGATCAGGCCGAAGTGCGGATGACTCTGGCTCAGGGTTCGGCGGTGCGCAGTCTGGATTTCGACCTGGGCGATGGCAGCCACTACAGCGATTTCAACGCCGATGGCCAATGGCAGCTCACGCCGGGCAAGCAGGCCCGTGGTGTCTGGCGTCCGGCCGCCGACAAGGCCAGCCTGACCTACCGCGTACGCATCAGCCACGGGCGCAAGAGCGGCAGCTTCGATACGCGCATGACGCCAACTTGGGCGCTGATGCGCGGCGACGATCTGGTACCGGCGGCCAAACTCGATCAGCAGGACGGCATTGAGCTGGTTTCACGCCTTGAATTCGAATTGCCCACCGGCTGGAAAAGCGTCGAAACTGCCTGGCCGCGAATCGGCAAGAACAAATTCCGGGTCGATAACGTTTCTCGCTTGTTCGACCGGCCCACGGGCTGGATGCTCGCCGGCCACCTCGGTAGCCGTCGCACGCGGCTTGGGGAAACCGAGGTCACCGTCGCCTCACCGCAGGGCCAGGGCATGCGCCGCATGGATGTGCTGACGCTGCTGACCTTTGTCTGGCCGCAAGTGCAGGCGGTGTATCCTCGTCATCCCGTCAAACTGCTGATTGTCGGCGCCAACGACCCGATGTGGCGTGGCAGTCTGGGCGCGCGCGAATCGATCTATCTGAACACGCGTCTGCCGCTGGTCAGCGAAAGCGGTACCAGTGCGCTGGTGCGGGAATTGGCGCAGGTGTTCGGGCGGATCAACGACCAGCAGCGCAGTGACTGGATCAGCGAAGGGTTTGCCGAGTATTACGCCATCGAACTGGTGCGCCGCGCTGGCGGCATGAGTGATGAGCGGTATGAGAGTTTGCAGAAGAAGTTGGCCAAGGACAGCCAGAAAGTCACGACCTTGCGCGCTGAGCAGGTCAGTCCGGCGCAGGTGTCGAAAGCGGTCGTGTTATTGCAGGAACTGGATCGCGAGATTCGCCTGAAGACCCGCAACAAGCGTTCGCTGGATGATGTGTTGCTGGGGGCGATGCATTTGGAGAGCGTGGATACCAAGGAGTTTGTTCAGCTTGCGGAAAGCATCATTGGCGAGTCTTCCAAAGTCCTTGAAAGCTCGCTCTTGAACTGATCGTTCCCACAGAGTGTGGGAACGATCATCGTATGGGTTAAACCCCGGTTTTCGGCGACTTCAAAGAATCATTGCCCGTCACCGTAGCGGTATTGGTCGCCGCTTCCGCATTAGCCTTCAATTGGTTCAACTCTTCCCCGGCCCGCTGAATCTTCGCCCGCACGTTGTTCATGTCCTGACGGCTTTTCTCCAGGAGGCTTTTCGCCGAGCTGTGCCCGGTAATACCACGCGCCAGGGCCACACCGCCGATCGCCACTTGAATCAACCCGAATACACCACCGCGACGCAGGCCCTTGCCGACCATCACCACGCCGCCGACCAGGGAACCGATACGTTCCCAACCCTGCACGTTCTGCTCCGTGTGAGTCTGGAACGGGGTGGATTCGATGCGTTCTACGTGTTTGAGTTCGCTCATGATCTGTCTCCAGTCGGGAATAGCTGCTTCAGGAATAGATACTTAAGCTGACTGCCGAGGCGGACGGCTTGTTCCATTGGATGTGGGGTGAATCAGCGAAATTTCGCCCCGGATCGGGTGTTGAGTCCTTTGGACATGCGGTCATAGAGCACGACATTGACGGTGGCCGCCAGGTTCATGCAGCCGGTGGTCGGGATGTAGACCACGTCTTCGCACCAGTCGCGAATCTCTTTATCCAGGGAGCCGTCTTCCGGGCCGAAGATGTACAGGGCGCGGTCCGGGTGCGTGTATTCCGGCAGCGAACGCGCGCCGTCCACCAGTTCCACAGCGACCGGAACGCAGCCCAGCGGCAGGATTTTTTTCAGGTCGTCGATGCCGATCAGCGGAATGTCGTAGTGGACGCGCTTGGTGTCGGTGACGAAGTCGGCGGCGCGTTCATAACGTTTGCCGGTGTAGAACACGGACGCCACGCCATAGCAGCCAGCGGCGCGCATCACCGAACCGACGTTCTCCGGTGATTTGGGGTTATACAAACCAATGCAGCTGTACCGTTTGTCTGCCACGAGCGGGTGCCTTCGGGGAAAAAACGGCGATTATACGGGGATTGGGGGAGGGGTGTTCGGTTTGGAGATTGGTGGTGTCTGGTCGGCCGTCTTCGCGAGCAAGCCCGCTCCCACATGGATCCTGAGTGTTCACAAATGTTGTGTTCACAGAAGATCCCCTGTGGGAGCGAGCTTGCTCGCGATGAGGCCAGGTGAGGCGCTGAAAATATTACTCTTCTTTCTTCATCAGGCCGGCCAACGCGGCAAACGGGTTATGCGTCGCCTTGGCGATTTTCGGCGAGCTCAGCGAGCCTTCACCGAAATACTGTTGATCGGTGTACCGCGAGTGTTCGTTGTCGTGGCAATACAGGCACAACAATTCCCAGTTCGAGCCGTCCTGAGGGTTGTTGTCGTGGTTATGGTCGCGGTGGTGCACGGTCAGTTCGCTCAGGCGCTTGCCGGAAAACTCACGGGCGCAGCGGCCGCACACGTGCGGGTACATTTTCAGGGCCTTGTCGCGGTAACCCATTTCCTTGTCGCGCTGGTTGTCGGCAAGGATGCGGTCCAGTTTCGACGTGTTGGTCGGAGGCGTTGACGAACTCATGGGTTCACCTTTGTAAGAAGACTAATGACGGTATTGATCGCAGTTTAGCTCAGCCCTTGAGCTTCTCGGCAATCCAGATGGTGTGGCGGGTGCCTTTGTTGCCGTGGGCGAAGACCTGGACTTCCTCGGCCTTGAAGCCGGCCTTCTTCAGTTTGTCGGAAAACTGTCGGTCAGCGCTCGCGGACCAGACGGCCAGCACGCCTTTGGGCCGCAGGGCCTTGGCACAGGCGCTCAGGCCGCCGGCGGAGTAGAGCCAGCTGTTGGCCTTCTGGGTCAGGCCTTCGGGGCCGTTGTCGACGTCGAGCATGATCGCGTCAAAACCTTGCGGCTCTGCCTGCAGGACTTTGGCCACGTCGTCCATGCGAATGACGGTGCGCGGGTCGAGCAGCGGGTTCCCGGCTTTCTCACCCAACGGTCCACGGTTCCACTCCACCACACCCGGCACCAGTTCGGCGACCACAACTTCAGCGGTCTTGCCCAAGTTCTTGAGGGCCGAGGCGAGGGTGAAGCCCATGCCCAGGCCGCCGATCAGCACGCGCGAATTCGGCCGGCCGGCCACTTTACGGCACGGAATCTCCGCCAGAGCATCTTCGGATCCGTGCATACGGGTGTTCATCAGTTGCCCACCGTCGCCGCCCTGGATCTTGATGACGAAATCCTCGCCGTATTCGAACAGGCACAAGGCACCGCCATTTTCAGGAATTGGAGTGGTGTCGAGCAGAACGAAACGTTTCATGGGGCTCACTTGAGGAGAAATTGGCATAAGAGGGGGAAGGCAAACACGCGCCGTTGGGAGTAGCCTGCAAAAAGACAACAAGGCCAACGGAGCCATTGATGAAGCGCACCATTCTAACGGTCATTGCCTTGGCCGCGCTCTCGATAACTGCAGTGCAGGCCCAGCAGTTGCAAACCATTCCGACCAGCCCTGCGCCGCTGCCCGGTTCGCCCGGCACCGCGACCCCCACGCCGTACCCGCAAATCACCCCGACCAGCGCGCCCAGGGTCGGCCCCGGCAGTGGCGGTCCGCCGTTGGTGCCCATTGAAATGCCTAGCCCGCCCACCAAGGACCAGCCACTGCCGGGGCTGGAGCAAAACCCGTCGAAAGCCAAGTCACCCAGCGGTTAAACCTGCTGCGAGAGCAGTTGCCCATCGGCCATGCGCAAGCGTTTGGAGAGGGAGATGGCGAGGGCACGGATGATTTTGGCGGCGATTTTCGGCGCATCGTTGAGCATCTTTTCCAACGAGTCCTTGCCCAGATTGAGCAACTGGCAATTGCTCGCGGCCACGCAACTAGCCGAGCGCCGTTCGCCGTCGAGTACGGCCATTTCGCCGAACGCCCGACCGCTGCGTAACGTTGCCATGGTCACCATGTGCCCGTCGCTGTTGGTTTTCTGCACCGCCACCTGGCCGGTGTGGATGATGCACATGAAGCTGCCGACATCACCCTCATGGAAAATCTCTTCGCCCTGAGCAATGGTGCTGATGCTGAAGTAGCCCGAGGCCGTGGCAAAGTCCGCCGGCAGCAGTTGGTCGAACAGGCCACAGTCCATCAGCCAGTCGCGGATTTCGTTGTTCAGTAAGGTCGGTTCTGACATGTCGTCACGGTCTTTTTCTTGTGTCTGTTGCTGTTCCGGTCTGGCGAGAATGTCGCGATTCTCTGTAGCAGCGTCAGCCCGGTGTTCGGTGTTAAGACCGACACACCGGGCCAAGTTCCTCAGGCGATGCCCAAAACCTTGAAAACAAATGCGTATTCGAGTGCTACGTCACGCAATCCCTGATAACGACCGCTCATCCCGCCATGCCCGGCACCCAATTCGGTCTTGAGCAGCAGGGGATTTGTGTCGGTTTTGGTCGCGCGCAATTTCGCCACCCACTTTGCCGCTTCCCAGTACTGCACGCGACTGTCGTTGTAGCCGGCGATCACCAGGGTCGCCGGATAAGCTTGTGCGGTGACGTTTTCGTACGGGGCATAGGCCTTGATCCGCTCATAGACGTCCGGTTCTTCAGGATTGCCCCACTCGTCGTACTCGGTGACGGTCAACGGCAGATCCGGGTCGAGCATGGTGTTCAGCACGTCGACGAACGGCACTTCGGCGATCGCCGCGCCGAACAGCTCCGGCCGCTGATTGAGCACCGCGCCGATCAGCAGACCGCCGGCGCTGCCACCGCTGATCGCCAATTGCCGAGAAGCAGTGAAACCGTTGGCGATCAGGTGTTCGGCGCAGGCGATGAAGTCGCTGAAGGTGTTGTGTTTGTGTTCCTGCTTGCCGGCGCGATACCAGGCTTCGCCCAGTTCACCGCCGCCACGCACGTGAGCGATGGCGAACGCCACGCCACGATCCAGCAGACTCAAGCGGGCGTGGGAGAACCACGGGTCGAGGCTTTCGCCGTAAGCGCCATAGCCATACAGATAAAGTGGCGTCGGCTTGCCGAGGGCTTCGCGTTTGACGACGAGGCTGATCGGCACTTTCGTACCGTCCGGTGCGGTCGCCCACAGGCGCTGACTGACGTAGGCATCGGCGTCGAACTTGCCGAGCACCGGGGTTTCCTTGAGAACTTTCTGCTCGCCGCTGTCCAGCTCCAGCTGACGGATTTGTGCCGGACGGTTCAACGCTTCGTATCGCAGGCGGATCCTGTCGCTGACGAATTCCAGGCTGTTCTGCACATGAAGGCTGTAGGCCGCATCCGGCAATTGCACGCGGTAGCTCGGGAGGTCTTGCGGATGAACTTCGATGATCGGCAAGCCGCCCTCACGCAGGCTCAGGGTCATGGCCCCGGCATTCAGGCTCATGCCTTCGATCATCACCGTGTCGTTGTGGGGGATCAGGTTCTGCCAGTCGGCCTCGGTCGGCGCCACGCCGGTGTCTACGGCGAGGTACAGGGCAAAGTTGATGCCGTCGCGATTGGTGCGAATGAACCAGGTCCAGTGACCGTCGAGTGCGCCGTGGTCGACGTCGTACTCATGGTCTTCAACCCTCGGTGCGATGCAGGTAAAAGCCTGCTGCGGCTGGAACGCGTCAAGCACCCAGACTTCGCTGGTGGTCTTGCTGCCCAGGGACAGCAGCAATTGCTGCTCGGAACTCGAGCGGTAGCAATGCATGAAGAATCGACCGTCCGGCTCATGGAACACTTCTTCAGCCGCCGTACCGTCCAGCCGATAGCGGAACAGTTTGTGCGGGCGATGGGTGTCGTCCAGTTCGCCGAAGAACAGCGTCAGGCTGTCATTGGCCCAGGTCATGCTGCCGTCGCAATCCTGGAATTCCAGTTCGCTGACACGTCCGTTGGACAATTCCTTCACGAACAGCGTGTAAATCTCATCGCCCGTGGCGTCGATGCTGTAGGCCAGCCGCTGGTGGTCCGGGCTGATACTGAACGCGCCCAACGAAAAGAAACCGCCTTTGGCCAGTTCGTTCGGGTCCAGCAGCAGTTGTTCCTGGCTTTCGTCGAGCTGCAGGCTGTCATCGGCAGGGCGGGGGCAGCGGTAGTGACGGGCGTATTCATCACCGGCCGTGGTGCGCGTGTAATACAGGTACGGACCCCAAGGGGAGGGCAAGGACAGGTCGGTTTCGAGAATCCGGGCCTTGATCTCTTCGAACAGGGTTTCACGCAACCCGGCCTGATCGGCGGTTTGCGCCTCTTGATAGCGGTTTTCAGCTTTCAGGTAGTCGAGCACCGCGTCGGTGTCGCGCTCCTGCAACCAGGCATACGGGTCGTCGCCTTCGGCCTTGTGGGCAATCGGGGCGCTGGTGACGTTGGCGGTTAAGGGCATGAAGGGCTCTCGGACGATGTACGGAATAAGGGTTTTTCAGGTCTTGATGCCGCTGCAGACCCCTGTGGGAGCGGGCTTGCTCGCGAAAGCGGTGTATCAGACAACAATGATGTCGACTGACACTCCCTCTTCGCGAGCAAGCCCGCTCCCACAGGGGTTAGGCATAACGGCCCGGCATTGGGGCAAGCCTGACGTGCGAAAAGTCGTTACTATAAGCGCCTCTTTGCCTGCCTTGCCATGGACACCATGACCGAGAACGACTATCTGATCGCTTGGGGCCTCTACGCCTTTGCCGCTTTGGGCTGCCTGTTGGTGTGGATGCGCTTGACCCGCTGGATGTGGCGCTGGCTGCGTGAGCCGCTGCGGCTATTGGTTGCCGTGTTGCTGTTCAGCCCCACCATCATCGACCCGGTAAAGGAAAAGGTCGCTCCGGCCATCGCCATTACTGCCCTTGATCTATTGTTCAAGGTCGGCAACAACGTCTGGCGGGCGGTTTCCGACCTGTTCATGTACGGCATGATCGCCTTCGGCATTTACCTGGTATTCGTGGCGATCCGTTTCCCTATCGAACGGGCGTCCAACGCTCGCAAGGAACAGGCTGCCGCTGCCAAGGCTGCAGCCCGGGCCGATGACCCTGAAGAGGATCATCCTTTCGGCGGTGCGGGCGATGATCGTTACGGTCGTCCACCGGTGCCGAGCAACCCTCAGCGATTGCGGGTCGAACCGCGTCTGTAACCTTGCCCCTGCCTTACAGCGAGAATCCGAGCATGTGTGAGTTATTGGGCATGAGCGCCAATGTGCCGACCGATATCGTGTTCAGCTTCACCGGGCTGATGCAGCGCGGCGGCCGCACCGG
Source organism: Pseudomonas sp. ANT_J28 (assembly GCF_008370005.1). NCBI lineage: Bacteria > Pseudomonadati > Pseudomonadota > Gammaproteobacteria > Pseudomonadales > Pseudomonadaceae > Pseudomonas > Pseudomonas sp. ANT_J28. The sequence continues at coordinate 16,691 of NZ_VOBM01000008.1, read as the reverse complement.
TCCGCACCGTGACGGCTGGGGCATCGCTTTTTACGAGGGCCGTGGCCTGCGCCTGTTTCAGGACCCGGCGGCGAGCTGCGAATCCGAAGTCGCGAATCTGGTGCAACGCTATCCGATCAAGAGCGAAGTGGTGATCGGGCACATCCGTCAGGCCAACGTCGGCAAGGTCTGCCTGTCCAATACCCATCCTTTTGTACGTGAGCTGTGGGGCCGTAACTGGTGTTTCGCCCACAACGGCCAACTCGCGGAGTTTCAACCGATCAAGAGTTTTTACCGCCCAGTCGGCGATACCGACAGCGAAGCGGCGTTCTGCGATTTGCTCAATCGCGTGCGCGCAGCGTTCCCGGAACCGGTAGAGGTCGAAGAACTGCTGCCAGACCTGGTGGCCGCCTGCGCCGAATACCGTAGCAAAGGCGTGTTCAACTGCCTGCTCAGCGATGGCGATTGGTTGTTCTGTTATTGCTCGACCAAATTGGCGCAAATCACCCGTCGCGCGCCATTCGGCCCGGCGCGCTTGAAGGATGTCGATGTGATCGTCGATTTTCAGGCCGAAACCACGCCCAACGACGTGGTCACGGTGATCGCCACCGAACCCTTGACCGAAAACGAAACCTGGACCCGCTACGAACCGGGCCAATGGAGCCTCTGGCGACGCGGTGAATGCGTCAGTCAGGGCAAGACCGAATAAGGATGTCCCTTCATGTTGCTCAGTTATCTACGGCTGGTATTGTTTGCAGCGGGCCTGTTGATCGGTGTCCAGGTGCCCGGGTTCATCAGCGATTACGCCAAACGGGTCGAAGCGCATCTGATTGAGGCGCAGACCGGTCTGAGCGGTTTTCAGGGCACGGCGAATCAGTTCTTCAAGGGTGACATGCAGGCGTTGGTGGCCCATTACCGCGCCAGCGAAGATCCGATTTTTCGCAGCGATGCCGACAGCCTGAGCACCTTGCTGAGCCGTCAATTGGCCCTCGATAAACAGTTTCAGGCCATGCAGGGCCCGTGGTACATCCGCTTTCTGCAAGTGGCATTGGCCGCCGATCCGGATATTCGCAAGGAAACCTGGAACGGCTACAGCTACCAGATCCTGCTGACGCCGGAAGCGATGATCTGGGGCATGAGCGGGGCGTTGCTGTTGTCGTTCGGCATCGAATGCCTGTTCCGTCTGATCGACTGGGTGGTACTGGGCGGAAAGCGCCTGCGCCAGAGCCGGCCGATCGAAGATCGGGATGTGCGCGGTCTTTGAGTCGATGATGGTTCCCACGCAGAGCGTGGGAACGATCAACAGGGAACGATCAGCGCGCGAGGACGATGTAATCCTCGCCCACCTTCTTCGCATACCCGTCCAGCACCTGCTGACATAACGAAACAATCTCCTCGACCCATTCCACGCCAACCCGCCACGACACCACCACCTGCAAGTTCGGTGGCCGTTGATCGATGGCCAGCAAGGTCAATTCCCCCCGCGCCAGCTCTTCGGCCACCAGCACCGGTGGCAGCGCGCCAATACCGAAACCGTCCCGCAGCAACCGGGTGATCGCTGATACCGAATTCACACAGTTCAATCGTGGCGTCATGATGCCGTTGGCCTGCATCAGGGCGAGAATTTCCTGATGCGGGTGAGAGTTTTTCGAGTAGGTAATGATCCGTTCCCGCGCCAGGTCGGCAATCCCTGAATACTCGCGGTTGTAGATCGAGTTAGTCGCCACAATCCAGCCCATCGGGTGACTGGCCAGCTCAAGGCTGCGCACGCTTTCCTGACGCAACAGGTCGGTTTGCAGGATCAGATCGAGAAAGCCTTTTTGCAGCTGATCGCAGAGGTTGAGCGCGGTATCGGCCACCAACTCGATTTCCACCAGCGGATAGTGATCCATCATTTGCGCCACCAACGGGCTCAGCCAGGTATGGATGACCGTGTCCATCACGCCGATGCGAACCCGTCCGACCTTGCTCGAAAGGGTTTCGATCGACTGCTTGAGGGCTTGCATGGTGTCCATCATTTGCTCGGCGTACTCGAGCACTTTCAAGCCTTCGGGCGTCAGGCTCACGCCACGTGAATCGCGCAGGAACAGCTTCACTCCGAGCTCGCCTTCGAGCACGGCAATGCGGCTGGATATCGACGCCTGGGTGGTGAAGAGCTTGTCTGCCGTCAGGCGAAAACTCTTGAGCCGGGCGACCCAGACAAAGGTCTCGAGAAACTTCAGGTTCATTGGGTCAGCTCTTGCGACAAAGTTTTCTTATGTCTAGGGCGGGTTTTTATTAGTTGGACGTAACAGGGCCGGCAGCCCAAAAATCAGGCCATCCGGTTCCCACGATAGGCGTCGTCGGGGCTCAGAACAATACCAATAAAAATTAGCGCGGAGATTTGCCATGAGTGCGCCCGACACGCTCGACATCCCAAAAGCCACGGTTCGCCCAGGACCTTTCGACTGGTACCGCAACATCAACAAGCAGGAACGCCGCACGTTCTGGAGCTGCAAGATCGGCTATGGCCTGGACGGCATGGACACCCAGATGCTCAGCTTCGTGGTGCCGACCCTGATTGCGATGTGGGGCATCACCACCGGCCAGGCCGGGCTGATTCACACCAGCACCCTGATCGCCTCGGCCATCGGCGGTTGGGTAGCGGGGATTTTGTCCGACCGCATCGGTCGCGTACGCACTCTGCAACTGACCGTTCTGTGGTTCGCATTCTTCACCTTCCTCTGCGGTTTCGCCCAAAACTACGAACAATTGCTGATCAGCCGCACGCTGATGGGCTTCGGTTTCGGTGGCGAATGGACCGCTGGCGCGGTGCTGATGGGTGAAGTGATTCGCGCCAAGGACCGCGGCAAGGCTGTTGGCATGGTGCAATCCGGCTGGGCATTGGGTTGGGGGCTGACGGCGATCCTGTATGCGCTGCTGTTCTCGGTGCTGCCACCGGAAGACGCCTGGCGCGCACTGTTCATCCTTGGCATCGTGCCGGCGATTTTTGTGATCTTCGTCCGTCGCCTGGTCAAGGACCCGGAAATTTATCGCGAAGCCAAGGCTAAGCAAGAACCCAGCAATCCGGCAAAATTCTACGAGATATTCGCTCCCGGCATCCTCTTCACCACGATTCGCGCTTCGGTGCTGACCACAGGAGCTCTGGGCGGTTACTACGCGATCACCTCCTGGTTGCCGACTTTTCTGAAGAACGAACGCGGTTTGAGCGTACTCGGTACCGGCGGTTATCTGGCGATGGTGATCGTCGGTTCCTACGTCGGTTACGTCATCAGCGCGTATTTGACTGACATCCTCGGGCGTAAAAAGAACTTCATTCTGTTCGCGGTCGGCTCGTTCACCATTGTTCTGCTCTACACCCAATTGCCGGTCAGCAATGGCGTGATGCTCTGGCTGGGCTTTCCTCTGGGCTTCTTCGCCTCGGGGATCTTCAGCGGCATGGGCGCGTTTTTGACCGAGCTGTTTCCAACGCGGATTCGCGGTTCGGGTCAGGGCTTTTGCTACAACATCGGCCGGGCGCTGGCGGCGTTGTTCCCGCTGTTGATCGGCTTGATGAGCCAGAAGGTGCCATTGAGTGTGGGAATCGGTGCCTTTGCGGCGGTGTCCTACGGGGTGGTGATCCTTGCGGCCCTGAGCTTGCCGGAAACCCGTGGCAAGCAACTCGAAGCCCAATAACTTAATTGCCCAGCAACTGATAATCTGCGGGCAAATGCCTTACAGATAGAAAAGAATAAAACCTACAGGAGTGTTCACCGTGAGCCGCCTGCTATTGAACTGCGACATCGGCGAGAGTTTCGGCAACTGGACCATGGGTCTGGACGCCGAGGTCATGCCCTTCATCGATTGCGCCAACATCGCCTGCGGCTTCCATGCCGGCGACCCGAGCATCATGCGCAAGACCGTCAGTCTGGCTTTGAGCAACGGCGTGCAGATCGGTGCTCATCCGGCCTATCAGGACCTTGTAGGGTTCGGCCGTCGTTCCATGGCTTATACCGCCCAGGAACTTCAGGACATTGTGCATTACCAGATCGGCGCCCTCGACGGCATTTGCCGGGCCCAGGGCGGGCGGGTGAGTTACGTCAAACCGCACGGCGCGATGTACAACGACATGATGGCCAACCCGGCGCAATTGCGCGCGGTGCTTCAGGCTGTGGCGTCCTATGATCGTGAGTTGCCGCTGATGTTGATGGCCACTCGCGACAACAGCGCCGCCCAGCAATTGGGCGACGAATACGGCGTGACCCTGTGGTTCGAAGCTTTTGCCGATCGCGCTTACGACAGCGCGGGAATGCTGGTCTCGCGGCAACTGCCGGGCGCGGTGCATCACGATCCCGAAACAATCATCGAGCAGGCGTTGACCATTGCCCGCGGTGGCAACCTTACGGCCAGCGATGGCAGTGCCTTGCACTTGCAAGCCAACACCCTCTGCGTACACGGCGACAATGCCAGTTCGGTAGCCGCCGTGCGGCGTATTCGCGAAGCACTTGATCAGCAGAGCGCGCCATGAACCTGCGGGTAGAAGTGGTGGCGCTGGATTGCTTGATGGTCCGTCTGTTTGATGAGATCAGCGAGGCCAACATGCCGTGGATGCTCGCAGCCAGTGAAAGTCTGCGTGCTGCGTTCGCCGGGCATCTGATCGATCTGGTGCCGTCCTATACGACGTTGATGGTGCATTACGATCTAACCGCGTTGAATCCGGCCCAGGCTCGGGAGCTGATCGCCGAGGCCTTGATCGATCTGTCGCCCAACGCCCCCACCCGCGGCAAATGTCATGTGCTGCCGGTCTGGTATGACTTGAGCGTTGGCCCGGAGTTGAGCCTGTTGTCCCAGCGCAGCGGATTGGCCGTGGATGAAGTGATCCGCCGCCACAGCGAGCGCGAATATCAGGTGTTTGCTTTGGGTTTCGCGCCGGGTTTCGCCTTCATGGGGCTGGTGGAAGAAGCGCTGGCGGCGCCGCGTCTGAATACCCCGCGTAAAAAGGTGGCTGCGGGCAGCGTCGGCATCGCCGAACGCCAAACGGCCGCTTACCCGGTGGTGTCCCCCGGTGGCTGGAATCTGATCGGCCGCACCCCGGCCAAATTGTTCGACCACGAACGCGAAGGCTACAGCCTGATGCAACCAGGCGACACGGTGCGTTTCGAAGCCGTCAGCCATGCCGAATTCATTAATCTGGGCGGTGATGACACGCCGTTGGAGGCGCAGGCATGAGCCGTCTATCAATAGAAGCGAGTACACCGCTGTGCCTGTTGCAGGACGCTGGCCGTTTCGGCGTGCGGCATCTGGGCGTGACCCAGGGCGGGGCGGCGGATTGGCGATCGATGTCGTGGGCTAATTGGTTGTTGGGAAATGGCCTGGATGCACCGGTGATTGAAATCACCCTCGGCGGGTTCACCGTCGTGGCCGAAGTGGATTGCGTGCTGGCGTTGGCCGGGGCGGATCTGGGGGCGCAGGTGGATGGCGAGGCGTTGGCGCCGTGGCGCAGTTTCAGGCTGAACAAAGGTCAGCAATTGCGATTCACCCAGCCGCTGCTTGGCGCCCGGGCTTACTTGGCGGCCCCGGGCGGATTTGATGCGCCAAAGGTGTTGGGCAGCAGCGCAACGGTGGTCCGTGAGGAACTCGGCGGGCTGGATGGCATGGGCCGGGCGTTGGCCAAAGATGCGCAGTTGAGCTACTCGGGCAGCTCGCTGCTCCTGCTGCGGGAATTGGCGCGCGAACAGGTGCCGGATTTCAAACTCAACGCGCCACTGGACCTGGTGCTCGGTGCCCAGATCGGAGAGTTCAGTGGGCAGAGTTTGTTCGATGCGTTCAACAGCGTCTGGACCCTCGACAGCCGTGCCGACCGGATGGGCATACGCTTGCTGGGAACGGCGTTGCAGTATCAGGGTAAGCCGATGATTTCCGAAGGCATCCCGCTGGGTGCGGTTCAGGTGCCGCCAGACGGGCAGCCGATTGTGTTGCTCAATGATCGACAGACCATTGGCGGCTATCCGCGATTGGGGGCGTTGACGCCGTTGGCATTGGCACGGCTGGCGCAGTGTCAGCCGGGAGCAACGGTAAGGTTGAGGCCGGTGGTGCAGGATGTCGCGCATCGGGAGCAGGTCGAATATCTACGCCGGTTTGCCTCACGCTGATCGTTCCCACGCAGAGCGGGAACGATCAGTGCTCTATTTGGAAAGAAACCGCATCCCTTCTTCAAGCCCTCGCAACGTCAGCGGGTACATCTGGTCGTTAATCAAATCCCGCACGATGTTGGTCGAAGACGTATAGCCCCACGTATCTTTCGGATACGGGTTGATCCAGATGACCTTCTTGTACTTCTCCATGAACCGCTGCATCCACACATAACCCGCTTCTTCGTTCCAGTGCTCGACGCTGCCGCCGGCCTGGGTGATTTCATACGGCGCCATGGCGGCGTCACCGATGAAGATCACTTTGTAGTCTGCGCCGTATTTGTGCAGCAGATCCTGGGTCGAGGTGCGCTCGGAAGTGCGGCGCATGTTGTTCTTCCACACCGATTCATAAATGAAGTTGTGGAAGTAGAAATACTCCAGGTGCTTGAACTCGGTCTTGCAGGCCGAAAACAGCTCTTCGCAGATCTTCACGTGGGCGTCCATCGAGCCGCCGATGTCGAACAGCAGCAACAACTTGACGGTGTTGCGCCGCTCCGGACGCATCTGGATGTTCAGCAGCCCGGCATCGCGCGCGGTGTGGTCGATGGTGCCATCGATGTCCAGCTCTTCCGCCGCGCCCTGGCGCGCGAATTTGCGCAACCGGCGCAGGGCGACCTTGATGTTGCGCGTGCCCAGCTCTACCGAATCGTCGAGGTTCTTGTACTCGCGCTGATCCCAGACCTTGACCGCTTTGCCCTGGCGCTTGCCGGCATCGCCGACCCGAATACCTTCCGGGTTGAAGCCCCCTGAGCCGAACGGACTGGTGCCGCCCGTGCCGATCCACTTGTTACCGCCGGCATGGCGTTCTTTCTGTTCTTCGAGGCGTTTCTTGAACTCTTCGATCAGCTTGTCCAGTCCGCCGAGGGACTGGATCGCCGCCCGCTCTTCGTCGGTCAGCGAACGCTCGAATTCTTTGCGTAACCAGTCCTCCGGGATCAAGGCCTGAAGGTGATCGTCGAGTTTTTCCAGGCCATTGAAGTAAGCACCGAACGCCCGGTCGAATTTGTCGAAATGCTTTTCGTCCTTCACCAGAATCGCCCGGGACAAGTAATAAAACTCGTCCATGTCGGCGAAGGTCACGCGCTGTTTCAGCGCGTTGATCAGGTCCAGCAGCTCCCGTACCGAGACCGGTACTTTGGCTGCGCGCATTTCATTGAACAGGTTAAGCAGCATGGCTATCGCCCTCTATCTTGTTAAACAGAGGGATCAGCGAGTGCCGCGACGGCTCATGAACGCCAGACGTTCAAGCAATTGTACGTCCTGTTCGTTCTTCACCAAAGCGCCTGCCAGCGGCGGAATAGCCTTGGTCGGATCGCGCTCGCGCAGTACCGCTTCGCCGATGTTGTCGGCCATCAGCAGCTTCAGCCAGTCCACCAGTTCGGAGGTCGATGGCTTCTTCTTCAGACCCGGCACTTTGCGCACGTCGAAAAACACGTCCAGCGCTTCGCTGACCAGGTCCTTCTTGATGTTTGGGTAGTGCACGTCGACGATCCTCTGCATGGTGATGCGATCCGGGAAGGCGATGTAGTGGAAGAAGCAGCGGCGCAGGAAGGCGTCCGGCAGTTCTTTCTCGTTGTTGGAGGTAATGATGATGATCGGGCGCTTCTTGGCCTTGATGGTTTCGTCGATCTCGTAAACGTAGAACTCCATCTTGTCGAGTTCTTGCAGCAGGTCGTTCGGGAATTCGATGTCGGCCTTGTCGATTTCATCGATCAGCAGGATCACCCGCTCTTCGGATTCGAAGGCTTCCCACAGCTTGCCCTTTTTCAGGTAGTTGCGAACGTCGTGAACCTTTTCCGTGCCCAGTTGCGAGTCGCGCAGACGGCTGACCGCGTCGTACTCGTACAGGCCCTGATGCGCCTTGGTGGTGGATTTGATGTGCCAGGTGATCAATTTGGCGCCGAAGGACTCGGCCAGTTGTTCGGCGAGCATGGTTTTACCCGTGCCCGGCTCGCCCTTGACCAGCAGCGGGCGCTCCAGAGTGATGGCGGCGTTGACCGCCAGCTTCAGGTCATCGGTGGCGACGTAGGCCGGGGTGCCTTCGAACTTCATCTGCTAATCCTCGAACGGTAACGCCGACCTGAACGAGACAGGGCGGGGCGCAATAATTGTAGTACCCGACTATAACGCGGTGCCCGGTCGACTGTGAACGCAGACGGCTTATTCAGTCTCTGAATGGGGCGTCACATCTTGACTCAGTCTCGGCTGCTGGCCAGTATTGAGCTATCGCCATTTTGGCGATAGCTTGCGGGGCATGTCTACTAAATACCGATTTCGCGATACGTACCGCATTCAGTTGCGCGAGAAGGATCATCCGCCGCCCCATGTCCACCTGACAGGTGGCGGGCTGGACGTCATGCTCAGCCTTGAAACCGTCGAAGTGATGATGGGCAAGGCGCCGCCGCTGATTATCAAGGAAGCGCTGGAGTGGGTCAGGGCCCATCAGGTGCAATTGCTGGAGGATTGGAAACGATGTTACCCATGAAACGACCACGGCTGTCGTCCGTGAAGGCGTTGCCGGATCACCGCCTTATGCTGACCTTTATCGACGGTCAGCAACTGAACCTCGATTTGAGTCGGGACCTGCGTGCCTACCCTGGGTTGCAGCCATTGCTGGAGGTAGTCGCTTTCGAAAAGGCAACCCTGGGTGATGAAGGCTGGAGCGTTGAGTGGCCCGAACAGGACATCCAGATCGGCGCAGACACCCTTTATCTGGATGCTCTCGCACAAAATGCATCGGACGAAAACACCCGGATCTTCATCGACTGGCGCGCTCGCACCGGGTTGCCGCTCAATCAGGCGGCCGAAGCGTTGGGGGTTAGTGCCCGCAGCATCACGCGCTACAGCAGTGGACGCGAAGCCGTACCGCGATCGCTGGCACTGGCCTGCCTGGGCTGGGACTTCTTGCAGAGGCAATCGAACCCGGCACGGGCGGCGGAAGAAACCGGTCGCTATACCGTCACACGCAAGCCTTAACCGGCATCCGGTTTCGGCCGTTCATACCGGGCATTGAACGCTTGAATGAAGCCATTGCGTAATATCTGCAAAAACGCTTGGAACGCACTGATATCTCGGCGATGCACATTGCCGCTCAGTTCCACGCGAGTCGCAAACTGGTTCTTGCCCTGGTTTTTCAGCACCGTTTCGGAGCCGCCGACGATGGCCTCCCAGACGGAACGGAAAATCCCTTTGTCCTTGTTCTCGACGTCCTGCTGCCAATTGAACACGTCTACGTCCTTCAGCAGCGGTTTGATGTAGCCCGTTAATTGAGCTTTTTTAGCCTCGGCTTCAATGACCACATCACCGTGACCGGCATTGAAGTCGAACTTGCCATAGGCTGAGGCGAAGTCGTTCATGCGTTTGAGTTCGATGTCTTTGGCCCGCAGGCGGAACTTGAAATCTTCAAAGTTACTAAAAGGGTCGAAGGTTGCAGTGGTTTCCAGTGGCGCATGCCCTAACAGCAGCGCCTTGGCTTCGAAGCGAGCATCGCGCTTGCCTTTGGTGTCGACCACGTTGGTCAGGTTGTAAATGCTGGCGTTGACCTGGGTGGCGTTCATATTCACGGGGGGCTTGGAATTGAAGTTGCGGAAACTGATCTTGCCATCGTTGATCCGCACTTCGTTCAAGGTAATGGGTGTCAGTTTGCTCAACTGCGCACGCCAGTCGGTGCCCTGACCGGTCTGGGAGTTTTGCTTGTTGGCGCCGCCATCGACGAAGTTCACCTCGGGTTTGAAGAACTGCACCTCGGCCACGACGGCGTGGTCGTACAAGAGCGAGTGCCAGCTGACGGCAAGGTCGATCAGCGGCGCGTTGACGAAAGGCACCGGGACCTTGCCGTCGACCTTGACGATTTTCAGCCCGTTGATTTTGTACGCACCGCGCCACAGGGCCAGGTCCACATCAGTGATCTGGCCACGGTAGTCGCCCATGTCCGCCAGCTTGTCATTCAGGTAGTCGCGCACCATATAGGGCAGGGCGATGTGCAAGGCAATCAGCAACACAACGAAGCCGGCGAGGGTCCACAGGGGCCAACTGTATCTGCGTTTCATGATGGCAAATCTCTGGCGATGTAAAGCCATTGACTACTACGGTTACGGGACGTTCGACTGACTGGACGATCAAGGGCAACAGGCATACCTTGGAGAGCTTATTTAACGCTGTATAAGGACCCAGCCATGAGCCGTATCTACGCTGACAACGCCCATTCCATCGGTAATACACCGCTGGTCCAGATCAACCGTATCGCCCCGCGCGGCGTGACCATCCTGGCGAAGATCGAAGGGCGTAACCCCGGTTACTCGGTCAAGTGCCGGATCGGTGCGAGCATGATCTGGGACGCCGAAAGCACCGGCAAACTGAAGCCTGGCATGACCATCGTCGAACCGACCTCAGGCAATACCGGTATTGGCCTGGCGTTCGTTGCGGCGGCTCGCGGTTACAAGCTGATGCTGACCATGCCGGCGTCCATGAGTATCGAGCGACGCAAAGTGCTCAAGGCTTTGGGGGCCGAACTGGTACTGACCGAACCGGCCAAGGGCATGAAAGGAGCGATCGAAAAGGCTGCTGAAATTGTCGCCAGCGACCCGGCTGCCTACTTCATGCCGTCGCAGTTTGAAAACCCGGCCAACCCGGCCATCCACGAAAAAACGACCGGTCCGGAAATCTGGAACGACACCGACGGTGCAGTCGACGTACTGGTGGCAGGCGTGGGAACGGGTGGAACCATTACCGGGGTTTCGCGGTATATCAAGAATACCCAGGGCAAACCGATTATCTCGGTGGCGGTGGAGCCAGCGGTGTCGCCGGTTATCACCCAGGCAATGGCCGGTGAAGAGATCAAGCCGAGCCCTCACAAGATTCAGGGTATTGGTGCCGGTTTTGTGCCGAAGAATCTTGATCTGTCGATGGTCGATCGGGTTGAGTTGGTCAGCGATGAAGAATCCAAGGCGATGGCCCTGCGCCTGATGCAGGAAGAAGGGATTTTGAGTGGCATTTCCTGCGGCGCCGCCATGGCGGTGGCCGTCCGTCTGGCGGAAACCCCGGAAATGCAGGGCAAGACCATCGTGGTGATCCTGCCGGATTCCGGTGAACGCTACCTGTCGAGCATGCTGTTCAGTGATCTGTTTACCGATCAGGAGAATCAGCAATAGGCGTTGCGATTTTTTGATCCAGTCGGAGGGGGGGTGATTCAGGTCAGCCCCCGTTCAGGAACCTTATGTTAAGAAGTGCTTTATTGCGCAATTCTTAATACTGAATGTTGGGATACACGGGTTCTTCCCGAGGCCAGTAGTGTTTATCATGGCCGGCTGCCATGTCGGGTAAATGGCGTTGCGCAGAGTTGTCTACTATCAAGGAGTTGTTGATGACCTTTTCCCTTGCCGCGAAAGCGTCGCTGTTGCTTCTGTTCCTCGGCAGCACTCTCTATGTGCATTTGCGCGGCACGGCACGATTGCCGGTCCTGCGTCAGTTCGTCAACCATTCAGCGTTGTTCGCGCCTTATAACGCTTTGATGTACCTGTTCTCCGGTGTGCCGTCCAAACCCTATCTGGACCGCAGCAAGTTCCCGGAACTGGACCTGCTCAAGGACAACTGGGAAGTCATCCGCGACGAAGCGATGCACCTGTTCGACGAGGGCTATATTCGCGCCGCCGAAAGGAACAACGACGCCGGTTTCGGATCGTTCTTCAAAAAAGGCTGGAAGCGTTTCTACCTCAAGTGGTACGACAAACCACTGCCATCGGCTGAAGCCTTGTGCCCGAAAACCGTGGCCTTGGTCAGCAGCATTCCCAACGTCAAAGGCGCCATGTTCGCGTTGCTGCCAGGAGGCAGCCACCTCAACCCGCACCGTGATCCATTCGCTGGTTCCCTGCGTTATCACTTGGGTCTGTCGACACCGAACTCCGACGATTGCCGGATTTTCGTCGATGGTCAGGTCTACGCCTGGCGTGATGGCGAAGACGTGATGTTCGACGAAACCTACGTGCATTGGGTCAAGAACGAAACGGACAAGACTCGGGTCATCCTGTTCTGCGACATCGAACGACCGCTGAGCAATCGCCTGATGACCCGCATCAACCGCTGGATCAGCGGCCTGCTCGGTCGCGCGACTGCACCGCAGAACCTTGATGATGAACGTGTTGGCGGGATTAACCAGGCTTACGCCTGGAGCAAGAACTCCAGCGACAAGTTCAGCGGTGTGGTCAAACGGTGGAAGCGTCGCAATCCCAAGGCCTACCGCGTGCTGCGACCGGTGTTGGCGGTGGTGGTGCTGACGTTGTTGGGGTATTGGTTGTTTGGCTGATACCGATTCCTGAATGAAAAAAACCGCTCCTTGGGAGCGTTTTTTTTATGCACCTGTTCGCCACTGGGATTGGTGTAAGACTCTTGCTTATTGGTTCTTCAGCCAAGTCATTGCAATCCATCTCACACGCTGGTTATAGTCGGCGCTCGGCGGTTTTCCAACCTGCCTTTCTACACTTCAAAAAAGATCAGCCCATGCCAGCTTCCCTCGTCCAAGCGGTAGTCGATTCAGCGGTCAACGCTGGCGTCGTGCCGTGCGGGAATCAGCAGCCTGCGCAGATCAGTCATTACCCCCCACCTGTCAGTAGCTCACCGGTGTGCGCAGTCGTATCACCGCCAGGCGTTGGCTTCTCGGGCTGATCAGCTTTTTTCTGCTGTTTCCATGCCCGTCTAAAAAGTGCCCGCCTGAAAAAAACTACTGAATTTCAGCTTCGGCTGAGTTGGCTTTTTGCCTGACTACAGGTGGTATTCATGTTTGTCCTTTCGAAACAATCCGCGCTCGCGACGGCGTCCACGAGCCTGTTCGTCCTGCTGTGGAGCAGCGGGGCGATCTTCTCCAAATGGGGCCTGGCCCACGCGTCACCCTTTGCTTTTCTGTTGATTCGCTTCGCTATCGCAATCTGCGGATTGGTGCTGCTGGTGCCGTTACTCAAGCTGAAACTGCCCAAGGGCGGCAGGCCGATGTTGTATGCGATGGCCACGGGCGTGGTGTTGCTGGGGGCTTATCAGATTTTCTATCTGCTGGCCCTGGACCTGAAAGTCACCCCGGGAGTGATGGCGACGATCATGGGTGTGCAGCCCATTCTTACCGTGGTCATCATGGAGCGTCAGCGATCAACCAGCAGAATGTTTGGTCTGACGTTGGGTTTGGCCGGGTTGATAATGGTGGTCTATCAGGGCATTGGTCTGGCCGGTATGTCATTGGCCGGTATGCTCTTCGGATTGCTGGCGCTGGCGAGCATGACGTTCGGCTCGATCATGCAGAAGCGCATCACCGACAATCCCCTCGGCACGCTGCCAGTGCAATACCTGGCGGGGCTGTTGCTCTGCGGAGTCTTTGTGCCATTCCAACCCTTTCATTTCGAACACAGCACCGGTTTCATCGTGCCGGTGTTGTGGATGGGATTGGTGGTGTCGGTGCTGGCGACGTTGCTACTGTATCGGCTGATCGCCCGGGGTAACCTGGTGAATGTCACCAGTCTGTTTTACCTGGTGCCGGCGGTGACGGCTGTCATGGACTACCTGATTTTCGGCAATAAACTGGCAGCGTTGAGCATGCTTGGCATGTTGCTGATCATCATCGGTCTGGTGTTCGTATTCCGTAAAAACGCTTGAAGCAAAACAAGGCCTGGGGCATGAGTTCCAGGCCTTTTTATTTGGCCAGCGCATGCTCGGCCCGCACCGAATTCACATTGGCCGCACCACAAAACTACCTGGCAACCACCTCTTTCGACTTCACCACCGTCGTCTTCAACACCAACCACAACGCCGCCGCAATCAACACCCCGCCATAGATGTGCGCCATCGACAACGGCTCATCCAGCAACAGCGCTCCCCACAACACCCCGAACGGCGGGATCAGAAAGGTCGTGGTCATCGACTTGACCGGCCCGACCGAGCTGAGCAGGCGGAAGTAAATAATGTACGCAAGCGCCGTACACACCAGCCCCAACCCCAGCAACGACAACCAGACATTCCAGCCGCCCCAGCTCTCCGGTGGCTGGCTGATCACGCTGTAACCGAACAGCGGCAACAGAAACAACGTCGCGCCCAGCATGCTGCCCACCGCCGAAAGGCGGCTGTCGAGACCACCGGCCTGATCAAGCCAGCGGCGCGCGAGGAATCCGGCGAAACCGTAGCAGGTCGTGGCGAGCAGGCAGGCGAGGGCGCCCATCAGCAGTTCCATGTCGAACGCCACCGGACCGGCTCGGGTCAGGATGCCCACACCCAACAGTCCGAGGAACACGCCGCCAAGTTTGGCGGCTGTGAGTTTTTCATGGAAGAACAGACCGCCGATCAGCACGCCCATCAGTGGCGTGGTGGCGTTGAAAATCGCCGAATAACCGGCCGGCAGCACTTGGGCCGCCACGGAATAAAGGGTCGCCGGAATCCCGGAGTTGATCACTCCGAGCAGCATCACGGTTTTGAGTTTTCCTTTGAAATCCCAGCTGATGCGCATCAGCCCGAGAATCACCAACAGGCCGACCGCGGCAATCGACACGCGGAAAAAAGCAGTGGGGATTGTGCCAATCACCGGGGCAATGATGCGCATGAACAGAAAGCTCGCGCCCCAAATGGCGGCAAGCGACAACAAACGCAGAGTATCGACGGGGTTCACAGCGCGTTCCTTCCTTGATTGGCGCGCAAGTGTCGCGCCAGTCAGGGCGCAAGGCAATGGTTGCGTTGCGTAACAAAGGGCCACTAAGCTCAGGCCCCACGATAAGCATCAGCCGCCGAGGTTTTACCTATGCCGCAGCAATGGCCAGCCGCCGACATCGCCCGAATGATCCTCGATGGCTTTGACGATTACCGCGAGCATTTCCGCCAGATCACCGACGGCGCCCGGGCTCGCTTCGAGCAGGCCAAGTGGCAGGAGACGCAAACGGCGTCGGCCGCGCGGATCAATCTCTACGAAGAAAAAGTCAGCGAAACGGTGGGGCGGCTGCACATCGCTTTCGACGCTGACACGCTGGATGTCAGTTGCTGGCCGCTGGTCAAAAGCGCTTACATCACGCTGATCGACCTGCGCTTCGACGATGAACTGTCCGAAACCTGGTACAACTCGATTTTTTGCGGGCTGTTCAGCCACGACCTGATCAGCGACGGCTGCATGTTTATCCACACCACCCGACCAAGTCTGCGCCGGGCCCGCGCCGCACAAACCCGTACGTACAAGCCCCAAGGCCAGTTGTCCGGGATGCTCGCGAGCATTTTTGCCGACTACCGTTTCAGCGAGGATTACGCCAACCTGGCGGGCGACCTGAGTCGTCTCGAAGGACAATTGCGCGAGAACCTGCCGGACTGGGTCTGCAAGGACCCGGAGCTGAGCGTCGAACTGTTTTCCTCGGTGCTTTACCGCAACAAAGGCGCGTACCTGGTCGGGCGCATCTACACCCAGGACGAACAATGGCCGCTGGTGATTCCGCTGCTGCACCGCGAAGGTCGCGGGATTCAGATCGATGCGCTGATCACCGATGAAGCGGACGTGTCGATCATCTTCTCGTTCACTCGTTCGTATTTCATGGTCGACGTGCCGGTGCCGGCGGAGTTCATCGGTTTCCTCAAACGCATCCTGCCGGGCAAGCACATCGCCGAGCTGTACACCTCGATCGGCTTTTACAAACACGGAAAATCCGAGTTCTACCGGGCGCTGATCAATCACCTGGCCAACACTGACGACCAGTTCATCATGGCCCCGGGCGTGCGTGGCATGGTGATGAGCGTGTTTACCCTGCCGGGCTTCAACACCGTATTCAAAATCATCAAGGACCGCTTTTCGCCGTCAAAGAACGTCGACCGCGCCACGGTGATCGAGAAGTACCGTTTGGTGAAGAGCGTCGACCGGGTCGGGCGCCTGGCCGACACCCAGGAATTTGCCGACTTCCGTTTCCCATTGAGCAAGTTCGACCCGGCCTGTCTGGAAGAATTGCTCGAAGTGGCCGCGTCCACCGTGTCGGTAGAGGATGACACCGTGCTGATCCGCCACTGCTGGACCGAACGGCGGATGACGCCGTTGAACCTGTATCTGGAGAACGCCAACGACGCTCAGGTCCGCGAGGCGCTGGAAGATTACGGGCTGGCGATCAAGCAACTGGCGGCGGCGAACATTTTTCCCGGCGATATGCTGCTGAAGAACTTCGGCGTCACGCGTCACGGGCGGGTGGTGTTTTATGACTATGACGAGATCTGCTTCCTGACCGAGGCCAACTTCCGGCATATCCCGCAACCGCGGACGCCGGAAGACGAGATGGCGTCGGAGCCGTGGTATTCGATTGGACCGCTGGATGTGTTTCCTGAAGAGTTTCCACCGTTTTTGTTTGCTGATTCGGGGCAGCGCAAGTTGTTTGATCAGTTGCATGGTGAGCTTTACAACGCCGATTACTGGAAAAGCCTTCAGGAAGCCATTCGCGCCGGGAAGGTGATTGATGTGTTTCCTTATCGACGCAAGGGCCTGGATAACGAATAGCCGGATTTGCAAGACCTGTTGTAGCAGCTGTCGAGCCGCAGCGAGGCTGCGTTGAG